>WGCT01000485.1 GCA_015493625.1 Draconibacterium sp.
ATCTCTTCCATATTCAGATGAATCATCGCTACCAGTTTCCCTTTCTTTTCAACAACGAGCGATTCGAGGACAAATCTCATTTTGTTAATCACCGATTCAATCTCTTCGGGATAGATATTTTCGCCACTTGCTCCAACAATCATTGTTTTAATGCGGCCTTTAATAAACAGCCGTTTATTTTTATCGAATGTTCCGCGGTCGCCGGTTTTAAACCAACCGTCGTCGGTAAAAACCTCTTTTGTAATGTCGGGTGCTTTATAATAGCCACGCATTACATTCTCTCCTTTTGCCTGAATTTCGCCTTCGCCGGTTACAGGGTCGGCATTTCCTATTCGTAATTTAACACCTTCCATTGCTATTCCGGTCGATCCAATTCTTCTGTTTTTGCCAACAGCACCTGCAAGCAGCGGCGAAGTTTCTGTCAGTCCGTAACCAATGGCATATGGGAAATTCCCTTCAAATAAAAAACGTTCAACAGTTGGGTCGAGTTTTGCTCCGCCAATTCCATAAAATTTAATTTCGCCTCCAAAAGTTTTAAGAAGTTTTTTTGCTGCAACTTTATGAAGTAGTTTCCGAGTGGGAGGGAAAGCGTACAACGTCCTTGTTAAAGTACTTTTCTGAAATTCAGGATAAATCTTTGCTCTGAATATTTTTTCCATAATGAGTGGAACAGTAAGCATAATTGTAGGTTTAACCTGTTTTAAAGCAGGGAGTAAAACCGATGCAACCGGTGGTTTACGCAGGTAATAAATTGATGCTCCGTATTTAATACCCAATAAAAATCCAACGGTGTTCTCGAGAGTGTGCGAGAGTGGCAGAACCGATAAAAACCGGTCACTACTACGCACTTGGTAAAGACTGGCACTCTGCTGTGCTGTCCAGGCAAGATTTTTATGTGTTAACATTACACCTTTCGAGTTGCCTGTAGTTCCCGAAGTATAAATAATTGATGCTAAATCTTCCTCCTCAACATTAACCGGAATTGTTTTATTTTTTGTTGCCGGGAGTGAACTTTCCAGTGTTTTTAAATCTTTAATTTCGGTTTTCTTTGGAATTATTGCAAATTTCTCGATTGAAATTATGTGTTCCAGTAATTCCGAAACATTGTTATTTATGTTTTTATAGAGTCCTTCCGAAACAAAAATTGTTTTGGCTTCGGAATGTTCTAAAATTGCTTTTATCTCTTTTTCGTGGAAATCGGGTAAAACCGGAACGGCAGTTGCTCCAGCTGCAAAAATAGCAAAGAATGCAACCCCCCAGTTGGGCATATTTGTACTTAAAATGGCAATTTTGTCGCCTTTTTTTATACCCATATCTAACAACATAGTCGCCAATAGGTCAACGTCATTGCCCATCTCTTTGTAGGTGTAATTTTTTTCACCAACAAACACAACCGAAGTTGAATCGGCATTATTTTTTACCGTATTATAAAACAACGATGGTAATGTTAGTTTCGATGTATCTATCATTTTCTCAAAATTTAAATCTCAACTTTTTTCAAATGCAATACTTAAAAATAGTTGATTCATTGTGTTGCAAAAATAGTAAAAATTGACCGATGATAAGATTTTTAATGCTGACATATCTTATTTGTAAATTATGAAATATGTTGGAAATAAGATAAATAAGCGATTTTTCTATTAATTTATTAACAACTTTTAATTATTGAATTTGTAGATAGTTTCATTAGTTTTGAACTATGGGGTTAAAAATTCAAGAAAAAAGAGTAGTGCGTGTTACCGAAGAGTTTGTTCGAAACTATTTTGAACGTGAAAGTTCGGGGCACGACTGGTGGCACATTTTCCGGGTGCGAAACTTAGCATTAAAGATTGCTGAACTCGAAGGAGGCGATTTGTTTTTAATCGAGGTGGCAGCACTGCTTCACGATTTAGACGATTGGAAACTTAATAAAGGCAGTGAGGAGTCGAAAATTAAAAAGTGGTTGACTTCCATCGGGGTTTCGAAAGAAAAAACAACTGAGATAATTCATATTGTTGGGCAGGTTTCGTTTAAAGGGGCAGGAGTGGAAACCCGGGCAACGTCAATCGAAGCGCAAATTGTTCAGGATGCCGACCGGCTTGATGCAATTGGTGCCATCGGAATTGCACGTACTTTTGCTTACGGAGGAAACCGAGGGCGATTAATATATCATCCTGACAGTAAACCTGAAATGCATTCCAGCTTCGAGGAATATAAAAAAACAACGGCACCAACCATTAACCATTTTTATGAAAAGTTGTTGCTCTTAAAAGATAGGATGAATACCGAAACAGCAAAAAAACTGGCAGAAAAAAGGCATAGTTTTATGGAAGTATTTTTAAAGCAGTTTTTTGACGAGTGGGAAAGTAAATCTTAATCTTCGTAAATGGTAAACATTATTACCGATTCGATTTCTTGTGCGCCCTCCGTTACCGAAACGCCATGAACTTTAAAGGCAACCGGAATATTAAAGATCTCATTTTGTCCTCTAAAAAAATATACGGGCGTATTTAAAATTGGTCGAAACTGAGTTCCACCAATAATTCTTTTCCTTTTTCCATTCCTGAAACTTGTCCCTTCCCCCACCCTTGCAATTTCAATATTAATATTTTGATTCCAGTTTATATCCGATTTGCTGACATATATTTTCCATTTTTTGCCAGAGTCGAAAAACTTATCCCAAAAGTTTATAAACGAAATGGAGAGTTGAATAGTGGAAGCACTATTTATGGTTGAAGGAAAATCTTTGCCGGCTTCTTTTATCATATAATCGGAAGAGTTAAAAGTAATTGTTCCGTTAATGTCTAACTTTAACTGCTGAGCCTGAGAACTTACTGTTAACAGGAGAAGAAGAACCGGATATAATATCTTTTTTAGCATATTAATTGTCGGTTATGGTGTAAAGAATTGTAAAATCGGCATCGCTGATTGAGTGGACTTTTGCATAATTGTTTATTTCGAGCGAAAACGAGAGCGAGTGTCCGTTCAGAATTCCATCGCCGGTGTAGCAGTTTCCAATTCCTGTAATAATTGGTTTCGAATAGTTTGTGAGTTTTATTTTTCCGCTCGATTCTCCTGTTTTTCCTTTCCCATTTCCCGAATAATCGGAAACTTCGAGATATAAATCGATGCCATCGGGGATTTTACCTCCAGAAATTTCAGCTTTTATTATGCGCGAGTTTCTTGAGTTTAATAACGACGATGTATAATTTATCCAAAGTGTTTCGGTGCTTGTTTTTTGCATTGCTGCCTGTACGCCGGGCTTAACGGGCTGTTCGAGCGAAATATAAATGCTGTTATTGTACGAGGGTTCAATGTCGAGAATAGCAATTTCGGGTATCGACAGGCGAACCGTTTTTTGTTGATTAGACAATTGCGAATACAATTTCCCCGATATCAACACAAAAATAAGAAATACTGTTATTTGTTTTATTCTCATATCTCACAAATGAATTCTCCGAGAAAGCTCAATGGTTCTTCAAAATAAAAACTTAGCTGTTTACTGTAAAACTATCCCATTTTTAAAGGTAACAATAATGGTATGTTTAAACTTTCTATCCAATCTTTTTTTCTCGCGTTTCGCTTCTTCGCGTGTCTTATATTTTCCTATAAAATATTTGTGTAAATTATTAATTTCTTTTTCGAAATAAAACTTTTCTCCTTTAAAAAAGCTGTTCTCGGGGTTTAGCTGTTTTTTAAAAGCTCCAATTTGAACAGAGTAGTAAATGCCGCTTATTAAATCTTCCTCCTTATTCCTGCGATGTACAGTTTTGTCTGTTTCCTTATTAGGCATTTTGGGTGTTAAAGGTGCACTGTTTTTAAAAATAATATGTTTAACTTTTTTCTCAACAATTATATTCATCTCTCTTTTGTCGTTTGGTTTTAGGTTTAAATTGAACATTGTTTTTTTTATTGTGAAACCGGCTGGTATCGAGTTCTTGTAAATTTTAAATGTCCAATTTCCCGGCAACAAAACCGGAAAAGAAAATTTACCGTAATTGTCGGGAGTTAACCGGTAGGTTTTAAAATTACTTTTTAGTTCGAAAATTATATTTTGGTAATTGGGTATGGTTTCCAAAATATTGTTTTTTGCACCGGTTGCAACAAATTTCCCCGAGAGTTTTGCCCCTTTAACAATTTTAAAATTTATTGTGGAAGTGCGGTTTTCAAATATCTCAATTTTAACCGGGGCCGGAATGTCTATCATCTCATCAATATCGAGTTTCGAGCGGTCGACCGATAAAATGTAATTGCCGGGTTGTATCGATTTAACCCTGAATTTGCCATCGCTATCGGTTATTGTCGATTTGTTTTTTACATAAATAATTAATCCGGCAAAAGGTTCGCCGTTGCTATTTAATACCGTTCCGTTTAGTTCTCCTGCGTTAATTAGCCGTTTAACCGGAATGCCAAATTTGTATGTGTAGGTGAGCGAGATGTTCAGTTCAGGATTTTCAACCTCTTCTTTAAAAATGGTATAGAAACTTTTTAAATCTAACGAATGATGTTTTAAAAAGATGTAGTTTAGATTCAACTGCATCAGGTTTCGGTTGCGATAGTAATAGTCGATATCGTATGCATTTTGGAAATAGAAATCGACAAACAGACTCTTCCCAATTCTCGTGTTAAAGGCAACGCCGGCAGTAATATTTCGTTGTTCGCTTGCTACAAAACTGTTTATGTTCGAATAACTTCCAAATATTTTAATTGCGTTGGATGAATTAAACTGGTAGGCAAGATTTGTTGAACCACGATATGTAAATTGCCTGTTCTCTTCGGGGGCAAGAAGGTAGTTTGTGGTAACTCCGTATTCGCCTAAAACCATATATTGAAATTTTTTAAGCCGTTGGTTGTATTCGGCATTTATCGATTTGGTATTGTAATGAAATTTATTCTTCGAGAGCCGGTCTTTTCGTTCAAAATTTCTCCAGTAAACCATAAGAGAAGCATTTCGGTTAATGCTGTAGTTGGCAGTTGTTCTTATCGACCGCGTAAACGGTGCCGTTACAAAAAATGTGTCAAGTTCGGCATTGGCAAAATCCTGACGCGCAAATACTCCAAGGCTAATTTTATCGTTTATCCTGGCCGAAATATTCCCGTTGTAAAAAACAGAATTATTATAATATCCCGGATAGTATTTGCCTGTGTTTGTGTAGTTTCCCGAAACTTGAAAAATAGAGAACTGCGAACTTATATTTGTCATAAAAGCATTGCCCCGTTTCCCCTGTTTCTCTCCGGTAGATACTTCCAGCTCAACCAATGTTTTTTTAAAAGGTTGAATTTTTGATGTGAAACTGGCAAGCGTAACCGGTTCGTTGTCAATTGTGTTTTTTTGAACGAAATGAACCCCAACCGAATTATTTTTGTTGAAACTGAAATTTGAATAGGCCGAAAACTCGTTTTTAATATCGATAAAATAGCGGGGTTTTACATAAACAAACCCCACCGACAACCCGTTGTTCAACATAACTCTGGTTTCGGCTCCGGTGCCGAACCTCGACATTTCGGTTAATTGTGTAAATCCGTACGATTGCTGCCCTAAAAACACAAATAAATTTTTATTCGAATACGAAATAAAATGTTGGTCGTACAATCCCAAATAACTTAAATCAATATTATTTGGCCCACGCGATAAAAATTTAAGCTTATGTTTTTCTTTTACATCAAGCGAACCTTCACCCGATATTTGGTACTGAAATGCGTAATCGTATTTGTCGTTTTGGTTGGTTGCCAAATAATTTAACGACGCTTTTACCGGAAACCGAAAAAAGGGGTCTTTTTTGGCATCTTTTTGTGGAAATACCAAAACCGACTGAAAAATACTTTCGACCAACTTCGTCGATTCGTACGCACGAACCGAGTATGATTCGTATCTCGATTCGGTAATGTCGGGCATTGTCTGTTTTTCGATAGTGAAAATTTTTGATTCATCCGGCTTTAACTCAATTTTGCTCTCTCCTTTTATATCGCAATTTCGTGTTTCGAGAAGTATCTTTTTTGTTGTGTTTCCCGAATTTTTAATAATATATTTCGCAGTAATATTTTCTCCGGCAATAATATCTTCCGAAACC
>WGCT01000486.1 GCA_015493625.1 Draconibacterium sp.
CTCACTTTGTTTTTCGGATAAAGCACGTAAACGTGAATGCCTTTAACCCCGAGAAATCCGTTTGCAACGGCACTTCCCGTATCTCCCGAAGTGGCCACAAGCACATTTACCCGTTTCCCGGTTTCGCCTAAAAAGTAGTTGAGCAGCCGTGCCATAAATCGTGCTCCCACATCTTTAAATGCCAATGTCGGGCCGTGAAAAAGTTCGAGCGAAAAAATTGAATCGGTAACTTTTACAACCGGACAGTCGAACGAGAGGGTATCGAAAACAATCTCTTTTAATTTTTCTAAAGGAATGTCGGTGCCAAAAAACTTTTCGGCTACGGCAAAAGCAATCTCCTGAAACGACAGGTTCTGAATTGTGTCGAAAAACGAGGGGTCAAATTTATTAATCTGTTCGGGCATAAACAGACCGTTGTCGGCAGCCAGCCCTTTAATAACTGCTTCTTTTAACGATACCTCGCGGGTATTTTTGTTTGTGCTGTAATACTTCATACAATTAAAATGTCTATTTATAAGGTTCCGTTTAGTCTGTACCAATAGCTCGGAGTTACTCGCTCACGATGTATATTACTATGAATTATCATTCCTGATTTGAATATTTTACTTGCTTGTTTCATCGTATTAATTCCGGGTAGTTTGTCGGATTTATTTTCAATAAAAGTATAAAGTTGGTTGGTACTGTTTATCTTTTTAAGGTTGTGCAGAGAAAGTTTAAAGTTGAGGTAACAAATTATGATATTTGTCACTTCAGAAATTCGCGTATAAATTCGTCTCCTTTTAAAAGTCCGAAAGCACCATCTTCAACCGAGAATTCGTCGTACACAGTTACTTTGTCGGGAGTCCCCTCAGGCGAATAAATTGAAAAAGGTACCGGTTTGCGTGTGTGTGTGCGAATTTCGCAAGGCGTAGGGTGGTCGGGCAAAACAGCAATGGTTACCTGCTCATTCATTTTTGCAGTTTCCTCAATTATGTATTTTACTATGCGGTGGTCTAAATATTCAATCGTTTTTATTTTTAGCTCGGCATCTCCTTCGTGGCCGGCTTCGTCGCTGGCTTCAACGTGCAGGTAAACAAAATCGTTTTTCTTAAGTGCTTCAACTGCCGCCTTTGCTTTCCCTTCATAATTCGTGTCGTATAGTCCTGTTATTCCCTCAACTTTAATAACTTCCATACCGGCATAAATACCAATTCCCTGAATTAAATCGACTGCCGAAATAACGGCCGATTTTTCTATGCCAAAAAGCTCTTTTAACGTTGGCATTGCAGGTTTGTATCCCGGCGACCAGGGCCAGATACTATTTGCCGGCTCTTTCCCCTCTGCTTTTCGTTTTGTGTTAACCGGATGATTTTCGAGCAACTCCTGCGATTTTAAGATTAATTGGTTCAGCAGTGCAGCACTCTCTTTGGCACCTTCATTTTTTGGCTTAATTAATACGTTGCGGAATGGTGTTCCAGGTACATCGTGAGGCGGTGTACAGTCGATATTTTTATTACCACCTTTTATTATCAGCAAATGGCGGTACGAAACACCCGGGTAAAATGCCACAGAATTGTTACCCAACTCTTTGTTTAAAAAGTGTATTAGTTCGGTTGCCTGCTTATCGCGAATATGGCCTGCCGAATGATTTTTCAGAATATCGTTTTCAATTGTAACCAAATTGCAACGCATTGCCATGTCGTCGGAATTTAACTCAATTCCCATACTTGCTGCCTCTAAAACGCCTCTGCCTTCATACAACTTTTTTACGTCGTACCCCAAAACAGCCATATTTGCAATTTCGCTTCCCGGGTGCATTGTTTCCGGAACCGTTGTTAACAGACCCGATTTTCCGTTTTTTGCCAGCCAATCGATATGCGGTTTATTGGCCATTTGTAAAGGTGTTTTCCCACCTAGTTTTGCGAGTGGCTCGTCTGCCATTCCATCGCCTAATAGTATAATGTACTTCATTTTTATTTTTTTATTTCTGAACTATAAAAGCTCCCACGACTCAATAAATAAAAGTGCTTAAGTTTATTAAATATTTGACACTTTAATAATATCGGCAAAAACACCTGCTGCTGTAACCGATGCTCCTGCTCCGTATCCTTTTATCAGCATCGGGAATTCGTGGTAACGTTCGGTGGTGTACATTACCAGGTTGTTGCTTCCTTCGAGGTCATAAAACGGGTGTTTCGAGTCGACTTCCTGCAATCCTATTTCGGCTTTCCCATTTTCGAAACGCGCTACAAATCGCCATTTTTTATTCTCTTTTTCGAGTCTCGTTCTATTCTTTTCAAATCCGGCATCCAACTCCTGAATCGTTTTCCAGAATTCATCGAGCGAACCTTCGAAGTACGAGTCGGGAACAAATTTATTAATCACAATATCGTCCATTTCAATTTGGTAGCCCGATTCGCGGGCAAGAATTAAAATTTTACGGGCAACATCAATTCCACTTAAATCAATTCGTGGGTCGGGTTCCGAAAATCCTTCCTCTTTTGCCATTTTAATGGTTTTGCTCAATGGTATTTCGTTCGATATTGTATTGAAAATAAAATTCAATGTTCCCGATAAAACGGCTTCAATACGTAAGATTTTATCGCCCGAATTAACCAAATCGTTGAGTGTATTTATAATGGGCAGGCCCGCGCCAACATTGGTTTCGAATAAGAATTTTACTCCTTTGCGTTTGGCTATTTTTTTTAACTCGGCATAATTTTTATAGTCCGACGAGGCAGCTACTTTATTGGCTGTAACAATAGAAATATTCGAGTTGAGAATTTTTTTATACAGTGTTGCTACATTGTCGGAAGCTGTACAGTCGATAAACACCGAATTATAAATATTTACGGCTTTCATCTCATCAACAAATTCTTGTAAACTCGACTGTTTATCCGATTTCTCTAATTGTTCTTTGTATGTAGCAATGTCAATTCCATCGCGTTTAAACACCATTTTTTTCGAGTTGGCTACGCCTGTAAGTTTTATTTTAAGGTGTTTCTCTTTCAGTAATTTTTTCTGCTGCATTTTAAGCTGTTGAAGTAAGTTTCCTCCAACGGTTCCAATTCCCAAAAGAAACAGGTTTAACTCAATATTCTCGGAGAGGAAAAACGATTCGTGAACCACATTTAATGTTTTTCGTAAATCGGCATTTCGAACCACCCACGAAATATTCAACTCCGAAGCTCCCTGAGCAATAACAATTACGTTTATACCGCTTTTCCCAATTGTCGAAAACAATTTTCCGGCAACTCCGGTCGAGTGTTTCATATTTTGTCCTACAATTGCCACAATCGAAAGGTCGCTAACCATATCAATTTTATTAACCTGCCCGGTTGCAATTTCCCTTTCGAATTCGTTTTGAATGGCACTTGAAGCCAAATCAACAGCATTTTCTTCGATGGCTACACTAATTGAGTTTTCGGAAGAGGCCTGCGAAATGAGTATTACATTTACATTTTCTTTTGCCAGTGCCGTAAACAATCGCATCGAAATTCCGGTAACTCCAACCATTCCAATTCCCTGCATGGTTATTAGGGTGATTCCTGATATTGAAGAGATGCCCTTTATTGGATGGTCGAGGCCGTTTTTTTGTGTTTTCGAAATACGTGTTCCACTGTTTTTGGGGTCGAATGTATTTTTTATTTGAACCGGAATGCCTTTTTGATAGACAGGCAAAATGGTTGGAGGATAAATTACTTTTGCCCCGAAATGTGACAACTCCATTGCTTCGGAATAGGTAAGTTCGGGGATGGTGTACGCTTTGCTTATTACCCGCGGGTCGGCGGTCATAAACCCGTTTACGTCGGTCCATATTTCAAGAATAGTAACGTGGAGAGCTGCGGCAATAATTGCAGCCGAGTAATCCGACCCTCCACGACCGAGTGTGGTGTATTCGCCTTTTTTATTTTTTGAAATAAATCCGGGAACGACTGCAACTCCGGAGAAATTCTTAAATGCAGTTTGAATACTTCTATTGGTAACCTCGAAATTTACCAGTGCCTTTCCAAAATTATTATCGGTTTGAATAAATTCCGATGAATCCTTCCTGACAGCCCCAATAAATTGCGCAATAATAGTCGACGAGATGCGCTCTCCAATTCCTAAAATACGGTCGAGCGTTTTGGTTGTTAGTTCGCCAACCAGAGTTATGCCGGTTAAAATCTGCTCCAATTCGAAGAGCATTTCGTTTACCGTGTTTTTTATCGAATCATCGTGGCTAAACAGTTCCAGAATTGTTTCGTCGTGTCTCTCTTTTATCTCGTCGAGCGTTGTACGAAAGTTGCCTGTTCCGGCTGATGCAATTTTTGCAGCTGCGAGAATTTTATCGGTAATTCCTCCAAGTGCCGATACTACTACAATTACGTCGTCGTTCTGACTTTGTACAATCTGTTTTACCCGTTTTATGTTTTCGGCCGAGCCTACCGATGTTCCTCCAAACTTTAGAACTTTCATCGAATTTGTGTTTTAATATGAATCCCCCAATCGTTTTTTATCTTAGTTTATGTTCGACGAAAAACTTATTGGAATGACCCTGGATAGTTGATTAAAAAAAATGGATGAATCGACAGAGCGGTTCATCCATTTTTCTGCCAGTTTAATTTTTATTATTCGGTTGTGGTGCCCGTAATAGCTTCCATAATTTTTGTTTCTAACTCTTCAGCCAGTTCCGGATTATCGGTAATTAAATTACGAACGGTTTCGCGACCTTGTCCTAAACGGGTTTCGCCATAGCTGAACCACGAACCGCTTTTCTTAATTATTTCGTATTGTAC
>WGCT01000487.1 GCA_015493625.1 Draconibacterium sp.
TAATTATAGTATTAAGTGTGGTAATGGTTGTTATGGCAATAACAGCAATTATTCATAAAAAACTGGCTGTTGCGGTAATTGCAACCGGAGTGGTTAGTTTAATGGCATCGGTAATGTATTTACTTATGGCAGCGCCCGACGTGGCAATGACCGAAGCAGCAATTGGTAGCGGCCTCTCCACCATCATCTTTTTTTATGTGTTGAATAAAATAAGGAAAGCAAAATGATTAAAAACTTTTTTATAATCGCAATTTTAGCCGGACTGGCAGCAATTTTTGTTACCCTGTTCTGGAATTTCGGAGATAGCGAAACGCTAACTCCGCTGGCAACACATTACGCAACAAACGGTGCAACCGAAGTGGGAGCTCCCAACTTGGTTACTTCAATTGTAGTTACCTACAGGGGCTTCGATACACTGGGCGAGGTAACCATTCTGTTTTTGGTAGCTTCTATTGTAAGCTTTTTCCTGAAAAGAGAAAAAATACAAAAAGAGATTGCACCCAAACGCGAAACAAGCGAAATAATTCTTACTGCGGCAAAACTGCTGGTGCCCATTGTAATGTTACTCGGAGTTTACGTTTTTATAAACGGGCATTTAACACCGGGTGGTGGTTTTCAAGGCGGGGCAATTATTGCAACCGCATTTGTTCTGCTGCTGATGGCCAACCCCGATTTCGAAATTAACCATAAAATTATTGCAACTGTCGAATCGGTTTCGGGAATTGCATTTGTTTTAATTGGCGTATTTGGAATTATACTGGCGGGTGGGTTCCTCGACAATAAAGTGTTGCCTTTGGGAACTTTCGGAAAAATATTCAGCGCCGGTGCAATTCCGCTAATTTATTCGTTTGTGGGCTTAAAAGTAGGTTCCGAACTTTCAAACATCCTCTCAAATTTACAGGGTGTTCAAAAAGAGGAGATGTAATTTTAAAATTATAATCAATGGAAATTATCGCATTAATAACCGGGTTCACATTAATCCTGATTGGTTTGTACGGAATCCTTTCAAAAAAGAATATCATAAAAATAATCGTTGGCTTTTCGTTGTTCGATACCGGGTTGCACGTTTTAATTGTAACCGTGGGATACATTAAAGGAGGTACCGCACCAATACTCGACAGTGCCGTTGGTACAACCAACGTGGCAAGCAAAATTGTCGACCCTGTTCCACAAGCTTTGGTTTTAACTGCCATTGTTATCGGACTGGGTGTTACGGCACTGATGCTGGCCTACGCATTAAAAATGTATCAGGCGAAAAAGTCGCTCGACATTAGTGATTTTAAAGACATGAAGTGGTAAATATTTAAGCATAGTAACAATGAATTTAATTTCTCCGATATATATAGTAGCTGTTTCGCTTGGAATAGCATTCTTTATGGGGTTGCTCGGAAACAAAGCTCAACGCTCATCGTTTCTGATTTTAATAGCAGCTTTACTTTTTAATACGGTTGTTTCGTTGCAGTGGGTTTACGCACTTGCTACCGGCTTAACCGAACCAACACAAATATTTACTGCGGGTTTTAAACCGCCGTTCTCCATTAATTTGTTAATGGGGTTAAACGAGTCGGTTATTACTGCTCTCATTAATATTGTTGGCGTACTGGGCGCATTTTATATGATGAAGACGCTTAAAAAGAACGGTACCGGAAGTCAGGTGGTTTTCCTAATTCTTTTTATGAGTTTGAATGTGGTGGTTCTTTCGCGCGACCTTTTCAATATCTTCGTTTTCCTCGAAGTTGGAAGTATCGCACTTGCAGGGTTAATCATTCTTCAGAAAGGAACAAAAGCCGTTTCGGCAGGTTTTAAATATATGCTTGCCAGCGGAATTATCTCCGGAATTCTGTTAATAGGAATCATATTTATTTACCGGTTTACCGGTTCGCTAAATATCGACTCGATTATTGCCAACAACCCGATTATTAAACAGGGAGCTTTTGTTTCGGCATTTCTTGTAATAATTGCCATTGTTCTCGAACTGAAATCGTTTCCTGCCAACGGATGGGGACTCGATGTTTACGAAGCTTCGCACCCCGGAATAGGTGCCATTCTTTCGGCTGCGTCGGCAACTGCAACCTATTTTGTTCTCTATAAAATAGTTGAAATTGCAGGATCGCAATTAAACTACTACATTTCGTTAATAGGTGTAATCTCGTTTGTGGGAAGTAACTTATTGGCGTTAAAACAAGAAAACTCAAAACGATTACTGGGGTACTCATCGATAGGGCAAATTGGCCTGTTAATGATTATCCTCGG
>WGCT01000488.1 GCA_015493625.1 Draconibacterium sp.
GAGATGTGTATAAGAGACAGGCTATGAGAATGGTTATAAACGGGCGGCGCAATACAAATTTCAACCCTGTTTCGTACCAGTGAAAATAACGCGGATAACTTGCTTTTTTTACCCTCGCCCCCTCTTTTTTGTAGAACAGCCGGTACAACGTGGGCAACAAAGTTATGGATACAATAAGCGAAACAATTAGCCCAATTGAGACGGCAACCGCCTGGTCGAAAAAGAGTGCACCCGCCATTCCTTTCATAAAAATTAGTGGAACAAAAACCGCGCAGGTGGTTAGCACCGAGCTTATTAACGGACGGATTACTTCGTTGGTGCCGTTTTCGCAGGAAACAGAGAGAAGTTCGAGAGTTTGATGGTTCGAGGGTTTGAAGGTTTGAGATGAAGGTTTGATGGTTTCATTTGTTTTTGTGGTTTTAGGAAAATTGGTTGCTTGAAAGTTTCTTTGGCGGTGCTGGGTGATGTTGTCGATTACAATAATGGAGTTGTCAATCATCATTCCCACACCAAGTATTAAGCCTGAAAGCGAAATTATGTTAATTGAAAGTCCGGTAATATAAAAAAGTAATAACGAAATTAACAACGAAACCGGAATACTGATTCCGATAAGCCAGGGTGCTTTTCGTTCGCGAAGAAAAAGAAAAAGCACCAAAAATGCCAGTGCGCCACCAATTAGCAAACTTTGTCCGAGGTTGTTAATAGAGTATTGCAGCAGTTTCGACTGGTCGCGTGTAACCGAAAAATCCAAATCGGGGTAATCTTTTTTAAACTCCGACACCAAAAAATCGAGTTCCGTTTTTAGCTCCGCCATTTTTGCATCCGACTGTTTTATTACGGCAAGACTAACAGCAGCCGTTCTGTTAAATTTTATGTCGCCCTGTGGTTTTTGCGGTTGCAATTTTATGGTGGCAAGGTCGCGTAAAAGTATAATCCGCCCGTTTAGGTTTACCGGAACATTCTCTATGTCGGTAACATCGCGTAACCGTGTATTAAAACGGATGTTGTACTGGTACTGTCCGTCGCGGATTAACAAGTTTCCCAAATCGATATTGTTCTCTTTTAGCACCTGTTCGAGCTGCGAAATGGAAAATGCACCGCTTTGCAGATATGCTTTGTGGGGCGTAATTTTTATTTCGGGATATTGCAGTCCGCTCATATCAACCAGTGCCACTTCGGGGAGTTGTTCCAGTCGTTTACGAATTACCTGACTGGTGAAATTGGAAAGAGAGAGGGAGGCCCCCCTGACTCTCCCCGAGGGGGGACTTGTAAAAGAGCCTTCTGAATTACCCGAAGAGGAACTTTGAGAAGCAGAAGAATTGTGGTTGTGTTGGTTGACCATCAAATAAAACACCGGAATATCGGATGCGCTGGCACGGATTACCTCGGGGCGGCGAATGGTGCGTGGTAGAAAATTCATTGCTTTGTCCACCTTTTCGTTTACCTCAACCGATGCCAAATCGATGGGAGTACCGTGCTTAAAACGGAGTTCAATCCATGCACTGCCATCGCGGGTTTCGCTTTTCATCGATTTTACATGATTGACCTCTTTTAGCAAATTCCGAATGGGTTTTACAATGGTGTTTTCCATCTGGCGGGCGGGCATTTCGGTGGCTGGTACACGTATCGAAATTACCGGAATATCGATATCGGGCATTAACGAAACGGGCAGGTTTGTGGTTGTGGCAATGCCAATCAGCAAAAAAGCAAGAAACGCCATTATTACTGCTACGGGACGATGGATTAAGAATTTTACCATATAAATTGGTTATTCGATGTTTAAAATAGTTCGAAGTTGTTTGACATTGTTTGTCCATTGGACTCCTTACGGAGAAGGTTCGAGATGGTTTGATATTGTTCGAAATAGTTTGAAGTTATTCGAACTTTCTAACTCTTCAAACCTTCGAACTTTCACATCTCAAACTTCTTCACTTATATTTATTTCCTTTCATATTGCTTCTTTTTAAGTATGTCATAAAATTTTTGATTTTTATACTTTCATCAACCAGTTTATTGTATATATTTTTGAATTCTGTTTCAGAAATATATTGCCTGTCGTAAGCTCTTATTAATTGCGACCTAGTTTCTCCACAAGAACCTTTTGCAATGGATAGGAACTGATTAAACTCTTTATTTCCCTCACGTTCAAAACCTTCAGCAATATTATCCATTACTGAACCCGATGAATTGTTAATTTGCCTAACAAGTCCAAAATCTTTACTAAACTCCTTATAATTAATAATTTTATAAATCTCTTTGCAAACATCTCTCGAAAGTTTCCAAATATCCAAATCTTCAAAATTATTGATAGTAGCCATTTCTATTGTTTACCTAATTTATTTTGATTTTTCTTGTTCGATAATTGTTTGAATTTGTTCGATGTTGTTCTTTCAAACGCTCAAACTCCTCGAACTATTTCAAACCTCTTCAAACTCCCTTCAAACTATTCTTTAATCTCCACAACAGACTCATGCGCCAGGTTCAAATTGTTCGAAACAATTACCGTATCGCCAATTTCGAGGGTTGCCCCGTCGGCAGGTTCTACGGCATATTGGTTTTCGTTTTCGTCGAGGATATTTATATACGTCCAGTAGGCAGTTCCTTTTGTGAAGCGGAAAAGTACTTCGCGGTTCTGGCGTAAAACGACGGCTTGTTTAGGAACAACCAAACGACCCGAAACGGCTTTTTTTATGCTTACTTTTACATTCATCCCATCTAAATAATCGCCCGGATTTTTAACCTCGGCTTTTAACCATGCCAGCCCGTTTTTGTCTATTTGCGGGTCTATTTCGGTAATTGTGCCCAAAGTTGGTTTTGCCCCGGCAATGGGCGTAACAGTCACTTTCTGTCCGGTTTGTACGCGACTTATTTCGGTCTCTAAAAGTGGGAACTCAATAATAAAACGGGTGTTGTTTATTAATGTGCAAAAGGGTTTCGACAGGTCTGCTTTTTCGTAAGGACGCTGCTTTTCGCCAACAATAGTTCCCGAAAAAGGGGCTTTTAAATAGGTCTGTTTTAATTGCTGCTCAGCTTCGTCGTACTGAATTTTAGCTTGATTAAAACCTGAACGGATTTCGGCAATTTGCAGGTGTTCGGGCGAAATGTTTGTATCTCCTTTTTGGTAACCCATTCCCAAAAGCACATCGAGTTTTTCTATTTCGGCCTTGTCTTTGGCAATTTCGGCTTTTCGAAGGTTAAACCGGTAACTGCTGTTTTTAAGGTTGGCAAGCAGTGCCCCCTCTTTTACCCGCTGCCCGTTTTTAACGTTTATTTTGTCGATAAAACCGGAAACCTCGAAATAGAGTTCGGCACGTTGAAAAGCTGTGAGTTTTCCATTACTTACAATCTCGCGGGTAA
>WGCT01000489.1 GCA_015493625.1 Draconibacterium sp.
GAAATAAAAGATTACATCAAAAATATATTTTTGAAGAACGGACCTGACAAAGAAGATTATCTTCATTTTTTCGGGCTTGTTGATAAAATAAAAGCTGAGGATATTGATGGTTTTCGAAAGTTGATATCTCCAATTCTAAACCCAAATTCGCTCTTTGGTTTTTCTTATACAAAACCATTTGGATACAGTGGCGACTTTTTTATTATCGAAAAAATATATCAGCATTATGTAAATCCTGATATTCGATATAAAAAATGGGACATCTTCCTTCATTCTGCCCCGGCTGTTATTGCTGTTGTAAATCGTAAAACTTTAGCAATAGACATTTTTGAAAAATTAGATAAGAAGGGCAAGGGGCTACAGCAAGATGTGATGATTTTAGGCAGCGGACCGGCAACTGAAACTTTTGAGTTTTTAGAAAAAAATCCCAACAGCTCGCTTGTTTTTGATATGTTAGACATGGATAAAAGAGCCATTGATTACGCAAAAAGCAAAAACCGGAAATACCTCGACAGAATGACATTTCATAACCGTAATGTTATTCGGTTTGACCCTGAAAAAAAATACGACTTAATTTGGAGTGCCGGGTTATTCGACTATTTCAAAGCGAAACATTTCGTTTTCTTAATTAAAAAATACTATGAATATTTAAATGAAAGTGGCGAAATGATTATTGGTAATTTTAATACGGTAAATCCTTCAAGACGTGCTATGGAGATTTTAGGTGACTGGTTTCTTTATCACCGGTCGGAAGATGAGCTAAAACATTATGCACTTCAGGCAGGAGTTGAAGAATCGAAAATTGATGTACTAAGAGAGCCCCTCGGAATTAACCTGTTTTTGCGAGTTAGAAAATAGATATTTATTTTGATATGAAACGAGCATGGTCAACAAAACACAAAAGCTTATGTTTAAATTGTGCATGCAAGTTCCATGGGGTAAGAATTACATTATTTTAATTTAATTATATTCAAGTGAAAATTATTTGTATTGGACTAAATTACGTTGCCCACATTGAGGAGATGAAAAACAATGTGCCCGACGAACCGGTTTTTTTTATGAAACCCGACACCGCTCTGTTGCGTAACAACGACCCGTTTTACATTCCCAACTGGACAGAAAGCGTGCATCACGAAATTGAACTGGTGCTAAAAATTAGCCGCATTGGAAAAAATATTGAGAGAAAATTTGCTCACCGCTATTACGACGAAATTGGGCTGGGCGTTGATTTTACTGCGCGCGATATTCAGGCAAAATTAAAAGCTAAAGGACTGCCTTGGGAAAAAGCAAAAGCATTCGACAAGGCAGCAGTTTTAAGCAACACTTTTGTGCCAAAATTGGAATTTAAAGATCTGAAATCGATAAATTTCAATCTTAACATTAATGGCAAAACGGTTCAAAAAGGAAACTCCGGTTTTATGATTTTCAATTTCGATGCAATTATTGAAAACGTTTCGAAATATGTAACACTAAAAATTGGCGACCTTATTTATACCGGTACTCCTGCCGGAGTTGGAGCTGTAAAAATTGGCGACCACCTCGAAGGATTTCTCGAAAACAAAAAAATGTTCGACTTTGAAGTAAAATAAAAACGAATAGCAATTCAGGGGAAAGGTATGGAACCCCGAGGCAAAGCCCCGAGGAATTCTTTAAATTAAAACGAACGCAGCATATATTTATGTCAGACTTTCATTTCGAATTAGAACTTCAGGTTCGCGATTACGAATGCGATATTCAAGGAATTGTAAACAATGCCGTTTATCAGAATTATCTGGAACACTGCCGGCATCAATTTCTAAATGCGGTGGGTTTAGATTTTGCCCGGCTCCACAACGATGGAATTGATGCGGTGGTAATAAAAGCCGAACTCGAATACAAATTTCCACTCAGGCCGGGCGACACATTTATAATTCAACTAAAAATAAAACGACACGGGCCATTAAGAGTTATTTTCGACCAGCAAATTTTACGAAAAACCGATAACAAATTAATGGTAAAGGCCCGAATTACAACTGTTCTCACAAAAAATAAACGCCCCATTTCGGCAGACTTTCTTGTTGAATATTTTAACCGGGCAGGAATAGTTGTTGAGGAGATTTAATACCAAATTAACCTTATAGTGCCGTATTAAATCTAATTCTTTTGCACAATCTGTTTTTCTATTTTACAAGTTTTAAAACCGTTAGCAGGGCGCAGTGATCCGAAGCAATTTTGTCGCAAATTACTCTGTTTTCAATCACTTTCCATCTATTTTCCGGTCGGTACATAATGTAATCTATTTTCCGGTCAGGGTTATCCGAAGGGAAAGTAAACTCAGGATTGTTGCTAAAACCATCGGTCCAAACTGTTTTTAAAATTTCTATGGGCATGCTTGATGGAGTGGCATTTAAATCGCCTGCCAACAGTGTTGGATATTTTACTTTCGTAAAAACTTCATTTATTTTTTTCACCTGAATAATTCTGTCGGGATTATTTTTCTGATGTTCGAGATGAGTGCCGATAAAACAGATTGTATCGCCCGATTCCATTTCAACAAAAACCTGCAATGCAGTACGTGCTTCATTCTCGGGCGAATGTGGGAGCGGCACATTTTGGCTGGCAATAATTGGCCTTTTCGACAAAATGGCTTCTCCATAACCACCTCCGTCATACGGCATTGCAATTCCAAACAGTGAAGCCATTTTTGTTCGCCAACCCAACTCGGTTGCCAAATCGTATTGATGTGCCCGGTTGGTTTTAAAATCAACCTCTTGCATAGCTACCAAATCGGGGTCTACCGCTTTAATTACCGATGCTATTCGGTCTAAATCGAAGTTACCCTGCATGGTTTCACCATGGTAAATATTAAATGTTAATACCTTAATTGTTGTCGAGCCGGAAATCTCTTGTGCACGAATTACTGCTCCGGCCAAAAGGAAGAAAACGAACAATAAACTAATCTTTTTCATATTGCGTTGTTGTTTTTCATACTGAAAATTGTTAAAGAACCTGTTTCACGCTAAATGCGAATTCCGAAAGAAATAGATTTCAACTTTAACGTTAAGATACCTCTCAATTCTCGGTTACAAACTTATTATTTTATTTCCTTTTTTTTTGATGGCAAATGTCAAATGCAACTTATTTTACATATCGAATGCACTACCGGCAATATTCATTACCTGCTCAAACTCGCTAATCGATTTTAGGTCGATTGTACCGGTTATATAAATTATTGCCGAACTTTGAACCAGAAGATATTCATTCCCTGCTTTACTTTTCTTTTGGTAAAACGATATTTTTCTCGTTGAGGTTTCCGAGGTCATTAATCGCGAAAACCCTTTTAAATTTGTATTCTGCATAAAAAGTTTATAAATATCGGGAGTGCCGTTGTCGTGCCTGTTATACGTGCGAACCATTTTCATCCCGGTTAGTTTTCTCATATAATCTTTAAATTCAGCCTCGGTCTCTTTTGTCTCCGAAAGCATTTTAAACATCTCTCCTGTTACATCAAAATACGAAATATTTTTTTGCGCTTTCAGTAACTCGAAAGTACTGTCGATTGTTTGTTCTCCATTTTGAGCAAAACCTGTTGCGCTGATAATTAGCAGAACTAGTACTATTAATTTTGTTTTCATAATTCATTAATTTTAAAATTCTTTATTGGATTATTAAATTCTATACTATAATTCTTATAGTCGGCAAAAGGTTGAAAAGCGGTTGTCGCCTCATCGAAATTCTTTAATGTTTTATTGAGCTCTTCCGAAAAAAGGAGCAACACTTGTATTACCTCTTTCTGGGTTTCGGCAATTTTAACGGGTTGCGTGTGCTGTTTTCGAATTGTGCTGAAATAGAAAAAAAGTGAAAAAAATCCAATTAATGCCACTACTGTTGCAGCATACGAAAAAGTCCGCTTAAAACTATTAGAGCGTTCCTTCTTTTGCTGAAATGCAGTTTTCTCAAACAGATTAAAATTAGGAATTTCCTCTTCGCTGTTTTTCGAAATAACTTTCCGGTAAGTATCAATAAATTCCTCGTCCATACTGTTTTCTAAATTGCCAGCTTCAATTTCGTCAACCGATAGTTTTCCTTCGAGAAACTCCTCTGCTATTTTTATTTTTTTAGCCATTACTTATCTCCTCCTTAAATTTTTCGTACAACCTTTTTCTTCCTCGCGAAACATTCACTCGTGCAGCATTTACACTAATTTCCAATATTGCGCTTACCTCTTCATATTCGTATCCTTGAAAATCTTTTAACTCGATTGTCATTCGTTGCTGAACCGGTAATTGCTTTAAAAAAAGTTGCATTCTTTCAATTAAATCTTTGTTTTCAAACTCTTCGGGTGCAATATTGCCGGTAGATGTAAACTCTTTATAGTTCTGAAAATTTCTCTTTTTACGAAGCAAGTCGAGTGCATAATTTTTAATCGAATTCATACAGTAACTCTCGAAATTCTCATCGCTATTCAGCAATTCTCTTTTCTTCCACATTCTCAAAACAACTTCCTGAACTGCATCTTGTGCATCTTCTTTCTGCTTTAAAATGCTTAACGCAAACCGATAAAGTTTCTTTTTATACTGAAGAATTTGTTTTTCGAAATCTGAATCTGTCATTCAATATTATAATTTGCTTTTTTTATAGTACGAACAAAACCGAATTTCATTACACAATATAATATACTCAAACCAAATAAATATAATTCGATTTGAAATTACTGATATTAAGTTTAGTACACATTTTAACTTATTAACCGGTAATCTGAAATAAGCCAATATAACTTTCGTAATTTTGCACCCCAATAAAAAATAGAATGGAAGAAATTAGAAATATTGCAATTATTGCACACGTCGACCATGGCAAAACTACACTGGTAGACAGGATGTTACATCAGGCAAACCTTTTTAGAGAGAATCAGGAAGTTCAAGATTTGTTTCTCGACAGTAACGACTTGGAGCGCGAACGGGGAATTACAATTCTTTCGAAAAATGTTTCAGTTCATTACAAAGACACAAAAATTAATATTATCGATACTCCCGGGCACTCCGACTTTGGAGGCGAAGTAGAGCGCGTTTTAAACATGGCAAACGGCGTTTTATTAATTGTTGATGCTTTTGAAGGCCCCATGCCACAAACTCGTTTTGTATTACAAAAAGCTGTTGAGCTGGGACTAAAACCCATTGTAGTTGTAAACAAAGTAGATAAGCCAAATTGCACACCCGATATTGCTCAGGAAAAAGTTTTCGAATTAATGTTCAGCCTCGATGCTACCGAAGAACAGTTAGACTTTCCCACTGTTTTCGGGTCGGCAAAAGCCGGATGGATGGGAGAAGACTGGAACAAACCCACCGACGATATTACCTATTTGCTCGACTCGATTATTGAACATATTCCAAAAGCAGAACCCATTGATGGAACGGTACAAATGCGAATTACTTCGCTCGATTATTCATCGTATACCGGAAGAATTGCAGTGGGAAAAGTTACCCGCGGCGAATTAATTCCCGGTTCGCAGGTTTCGTTGGTAAAACGCGATGGAACCATTGTTAAATCGGTAGCAAAAGAGGTTTATCTTTTTGAAGGCCTGGGAAAAGAGAAAACCAAAAAACCGGTTCCTTGTGGCGAAATTTGTGCCGTGCTTGGATTGGAAGGATTTGACATTGGCGATACAGTTGCCGACATTGAAGAGCCCGAAGGATTGGCACCAATAAATGTTGACGAACCAACAATGAGTATGCTCTTTGTTGCCAATAACTCGCCATTTTTCGGGAAAGATGGAAAGTATGTAACCTCTCGCCAATTGCGCGACCGCCTCTTTAAAGAGACCGAGAAAAACCTTGCATTACGCGTAGAAGAGACCGACTCGGCAAATGCATTTTTGGTTTACGGGCGTGGTATTCTTCACCTTTCGGTTTTAGTTGAAACAATGCGTCGCGAAGGTTTTGAAATACAACTCGGACAGCCGAAAGTTATTATTAAAGAGATCGACGGGAAAAAACACGAACCAATTGAGGCGTTAACCGTTCAGGTTCCCGAAGAATTCTCGGGAAAAGTAATTGAACTGGTAACCGCACGCAAAGGCGATATTTTAAATATTGAAGTTAGCGACGAACGTTCTCATTTAGAGTTTAATATTCCTGCTCGCGGATTAATTGGCCTGCGAAATCAAATGTTAACAGCTACCGAAGGAGAGGCAATTATGGCACACCGTTTTGCCGGTTACGAACCATGGAAAGGCGAATTGGGAGTGAAGAGAAACGGCGCATTAATATCGCTCGAAACAGGAACAGCAATTCCGTATTCAATCGATAAAATGCAAGACAGGGGTAAATTCTTTGTTAACCCCGGCGAGGAGATTTATGCCGGCCAGGTAATTGGTGAATATACTCGAATGGACGACTTAACCATTAACATTACACGAACAAAAAAAATGTCGAACATGCGTGCATCGGGTTCCGATGATAAAGTGAGCATTGCTCCGGCCATTAAATTTTCGTTGGAAGAGGCAATGGAATACATTCGGAACAACGAGTACATTGAAGTAACTCCAAACCATATGCGAATTCGGAAAATTCTTTTAAACGAACACGATCGAAAAAGAGAAGCAAAATCAATCTCGTAATCGAGATGCAACAATATATTTTAAAGAGCTTTATTTTCATAAGGCTCTTTTTTTTACTCAAACCAAATAGCTTTTCAGTTTTATATTTGAAGTTGTTTACTGAAAAAAATAAAAGTTGTACATTTAAAAACTAAAAGTTACCGAAAATGCAGATTTACCAAAAATATGTTCTTGGATTCTATTCGCTATTAATTCTTGTTTTAATGGCCGGTTGCGATAAACAGCAGACTGAAGAGTGGCCGGTTGATAAAACAAAATATGTTTTTATCGAACATTCAATTGTAACGCAAGGGCAGCTTATAAATACTCCTTACGATAATAATGGGCCGCATTTAGAATTTCCCACCTACACCTACAATACATCTACAAAAATTTTAAGCGGGTTAATTAATTTCGATATCTCAGAAAATTTAAAAGTTGTTTTCGGGAACAGTAAAAGTTTGACCGGTTTTGCCGGAAGCGGAACAGCGTCGGGGCTAACCGGATTAACACGGTTACCCTATAAATACGAACAACTTGAAATCGCAAAAATTGATGCCAACGGAAATGCATATATAAACTACAAAGGAGATGCATTCACCTTAAAACCGGGTACCGACTGGAGTGACGTAACCGAGGAAATTGTTACGCAGCAACATGGCGACAGAACAGGAAAAGTAAACATGGTTACCACCGACAAAATTATATATCTGGGAATCTGGGAAAAATCGGATATTGTTGAGGAATAAATCTTTTTCAACAAAAATCAATAACGATATGACTGAACAGGATAAACAATTTATGCAGGCAGCAATTCAACTTGCCGAAAAAGGAGTGGCAACAAATTCGGGAGGGCCATTTGGTGCAGTAGTTGTAAAAAACGGAGAGATAATTGGCCAAGGATACAACCGTGTTACGTCGTTAAACGACCCCACAGCTCATGCCGAAATTATTGCCATTCGCGACGCGTGCAAAAAACTAAACTCTTTTCAGTTAGAGGAATGTACAATTTACACATCGTGCGAACCCTGCCCAATGTGTTTAGGCGCCATTTATTGGGCACGTCCCCAAAAAGTTTTTTATGCCGGCACAAAAACAGATGCTGCTGCTTTTGGTTTCGACGACCAGTTTATTTACGATGAATTAAAGCACAACATAAACAACCGCAAAATTATTTTCGAAAATATAAGTAGAGAAAAAGCAATTCCTGTTTTTAAAAAATGGGAAGCCAAAAGCGATAAAACAGAGTATTAATTTTTTTTCATTTCTTGTTGAAAAAAAATATCTGAAAATTGATTGAGTAAAATTAGTTTAACTTTGCCTTCAAACAATAAAACTGAAATTATGAAGGCATTTGTATTTCCCGGACAGGGAGCGCAGTTCCCCGGAATGGGTGAAGATTTGTACAATAACTCTACCGAGGCAAAAGCACTTTTCGAAAAGGCAAATTCAATTCTTGGATTCAATATTACTAAAATTATGTTCGAAGGTTCGGTCGACGATTTAAAGGAGACTAAAGTTACTCAACCTGCTATTTTTCTGCATTCGGTATTGCTGGCAAAAACAATTAAAAACTTTGCTCCCGACATGGTTGCCGGTCACTCGTTGGGCGAATTCTCGGCATTGGTGGCAAACGGAACATTAACGTTTGAAGATGGGTTGAGATTGGTTGCAAAACGTGCAATGGCTATGCAGAAAGCGTGCGAAATTGCCCCTTCAACCATGGCTGCAATTGTGGGACTGACCGACGACGTAGTGGAGGAAGTATGCAGCTCGATAGACGATGTTGTTGTACCTGCGAACTACAATTGTCCCGGACAATTAGTTATTTCGGGTTCGGTTTCGGGTATCGATAAAGCTTGCGATTTACTTACCGAAAAAGGGGCAAAACGTGCTATTAAACTGGTTGTTGGCGGAGCTTTTCATTCGCCATTTATGGAACCTGCCCGCGAAGAACTTGCAGCAGCAATCGAAACAACAACATTTGGCAATCCCATTTGCCCTGTTTATCAGAATGTAAATGCAAAACCGGTTAACAATCCTTCGGTAATTAAAGAAAACCTGATATCGCAATTAACCTCACCTGTTAAGTGGACACAAATAGTACAAAATATGATTGCTGACGGCGCAACTTCGTTTACCGAGGTTGGCCCCGGAAAAGTTTTACAGGGACTGGTAAAAAAAGTTGACAGAAAAATGGAAACTACCGGAGTAAACAGTTATCAGGCTTAAAAATAGCCGTTGAATAAATTTATCTATTGTTATTTTGTTTCCGCGAAAAAGAAAAAAAACGACTTATCTTGCACCGCAAAATTTACATTATACTCAATAAGATGAAACATTCATGATAAAAGATTTCACACGCAGGAGCATGATTAAATTAAAGCACTAATTTTATCGTCTTGTGTCTTGGCTCTTGTATCTTGATTCTAAATTTTAAACATGAAAAAACTGTTAATTATAATTTTAGGTTTGGGAATGATGATTAGCTCGTGCCAAACACAAAAAGAAAAGAGGAATACTATGGAAAATCCGTTTTTAAAAGAGTGGAAAACGCCTTTTGGAGTTCCACCGTTCGACCAAATTAAAATTGGCGATTATGTTCCTGCAACAAAAGAGGGTATAAAGCAACACAATGCCGAAATAGATGCAATATTAAACAACGGCAACGCACCTACATTTGAGAATACAATTCTTGCATTCGATAAATCGGGCGATTTGTTAGATAAAGTAAACCATGTTTTCGAAGCGTTAAATAGTGCGGAAACAAACGATGAAATGCAGGATGTTGCACGCGAATTGTCGCCACTGAACACAAATCACTGGAACAATATTTTAATGAATGCGAAGCTTTTTAAGCGGATAAAAGCAATTTACGACAAACGTAATGAGTTGGGATTAAACCACGAGCAGATTCGCGTTGTTGAGAAATATTACAGCGATTTTGAACGTAACGGGGCAAATTTATCGGCTGCCGACCAAAAAATTTTAAAAGAGATTAATGTAAAACTATCGGAACTTACTTTACGATTTGGCGAAAATGTGTTAGCCGAAACCAATAAAAACTTCAAACTTGTAATTGACAATAAAGCTGACTTGGCCGGGTTACCCAACAATGTAATTGAAGGGGCAGTTGCCGCAGCAAAACGCACCCACAACGATGGGAAATGGGTGTTTACCCTTGCAAAGCCAAGTATGTTACCGTTTCTTCAGTTCTCGGAAAAAAGAGAGCTGCGCGAAAAATTGTATCGCGGTTATTTTATGCGCGGCGATAACGATAACGACAACGATAATAAAGCAATTATTCAGGAGATTGTGAAATTGCGCGACCAACGTGCAAAAATGCTTGGATTTGCAAATCATGCCAGTTATATAATTGACATTAACATGGCAAAAACACCTAAAGCAGTTACCGATTTTTTAATGGAATTGTGGACCCCGTCGCTAAAAATGGCGAAGCAGGATGTAAAAGATATGCAGGCAATTATCGACCGCGAGGGCGGTAATTTTAAATTGGCATCGTGGGACTGGTGGTACTACGCTGAGAAGTTGCGCAAAGAGAAATTTGATTTTGACGAGGCGCAGTTAAAACCCTATTTCAGTTTGGAAAATGCAAAAAAAGGCATTTTTTATGTTGCCCAAAAATTGTACGGGTTAAAATTTATAAAACACAACGACCTTCCTGTTTATAACGAAGAAGTGGAAGCGTATGAAGTGCAGGAAGCCGACGGTTCGCTGTTGGGAATTTTATACATGGATTTTCATCCTCGTGCAGGGAAAAGTGTGGGTGCATGGTCAACCAGTTTTAGAGATGCCGCATACAAAGACGGGAAACGTGTACCTGCAATTGAGACTATTGTAATGAACTTTACACGGCCCACCGGCAATAGTCCGGCGCTATTAAGTTTCGACGAGGTTTCTACCTTATTCCACGAGTTTGGTCACGCTTTACACGGGCTCTTTACCGATGGGCCATATGCCAGAACTGCCGGCAATGTTGCCCGCGACTTTGTGGAGTTGCCATCGCAGTTTATGGAGAATTATGCCGCCGACCCTGAAGTGATGAAAGTTTATGCAAAACATTATAAAACCGGCAGCCCAATTCCCGATGAATTATTTGATAAACTGGAAAAAAGCGGAACATTTAATCAGGGATTTATTACCGGAGAATACGTTGCTGCAGCACTGCTCGACATGGACTATCATACACCCAAAAACCCAAACATTAAAAATGTTCGTAAATTTGAAAAAGATGCCATGGATAAAATTGGTATTATTCCGGAATTTCTTCCCCGCTATCGGAGTACCTATTTCTCGCATATCTTTTCAGGAGGTTATTCGGCCGGTTACTACGTTTATATTTGGGCAGCTGTGTTAGACGCCGATGCTTTTAATGCTTTTAAACAAACCGGCAATATTTTCGACCCGGGTTACGCTGCAAAATTCAGAACACTTCTTGCGAAAAGTGGCTCAGACGATGGAATGGTGGTTTATAAAAACTTTAGAGGACAAGAACCATCGAAAGACCCGCTATTAAAGAAACGGGGATTAAAATAACAGACAAAACATTAAATTAAAGGGCTACTTAAGTAGCCCTTTTTTTTTCTTTACTTTTTTGGATATATGTTGCAAAACATTATGTTATACAACAATTTTATTGCTTTTTACCCTGTTTCTATCGTATTTTTGAAGTGCAACCGATTTAAGTTTATTATTAAAAATAAACAAACAACTACTGATCCGGCCTTAACCGGCGCTCTGTTTTTATATTAAAAAATATTAACCGATTTATAACTCATTACTCTATTCTATGGATTCCATTCAATCTTTAATAAAATCCCTTGCCAATGAGTATGGGAGAAAAAGAGAAAGTTTACTGCCTATTATGCAGGCAGTTGTTGATCGCGAGAAATTTCTGTCGGAGTATTCGATGGTAGAAATTGCCCGCGAAATTGATGTCCCCGCAGCAGAAGTTTTTGGTACAGCTACCTTTTACTCTTTTATTGAAACAAAGCCTACCGGCCGGTACATTATTCGTATTTGCAAAACCATTACTTGTGCTATGAAAGGGAAAAACCAGGTATTGTTTGCAATACAAGACATGCTAAAAATAAAACTGGGAGAAACCACTCCCGACAAACGTTTTTCTCTTTTAGAAACAAACTGCCTCGGGTGGTGCCACAAAGCTCCGGCAATGCTTATTAATAACGAAATTTACACCGAGCTAACTCCCGAGAAAATACGCGAGATTCTTACAAATTACATGAAAAAGAACGGTGAAAATTAATCCAAGAGTGCCATGACAAATTCACATCAACTAAAACGGGTAGATTTTATATTTCGCAACGAAAACGACTGGGAAAAAGTTCTGTCGTCGACCTTAAAAAGAAAACCGGCAGAGTTAATAAACGAACTTATAAGTTCTGAATTAAAAGGGCGTGGAGGAGCCGGGTTCCCTACCGGATTAAAATGGAAGCTCACTTCGGAAGAGAAATCGGAAGAAAAAACTATTATTTGCAATGCCGATGAAGGCGAACCCGGAACATTTAAAGACCGCGAGATACTATCGAAAGTACCCTGCAAAGTACTTACTGCAATGGCAGTTTGCGGCCATGTAATTGGGGCAAAAAAAGGTTTTATTTATTTGCGTGGCGAATATAAATATCTCGAACCCGAATTAAAAAAAGCTATCGACGAATTCGAATATTACTGTAAAGAAATTGATTTCGATTTCTCGATTTCGATATTTATGGGGAGTGGTGCATACATTTGTGGCGAAGAGACAGCACTGTTAGAATCGATGGAAGGGCGACGCGGTGAGCCTCGAAACAAGCCACCATTCCCGTCGCAACACGGTTATTTGGGAAAGCCAACCGTAGTAAATAATGTTGAAACATTGGTGCATGCATTTACAATTTTTAAGTACGGTGCCAAAAAGTTTTACGATTTGGGCGTTCAGTATTCGCGTGGAACGAAACTGTTTTCGGTATCGGGCGACACGCCCAAACCGGGAATATATGAGCTGGAACTGGGAATGAGTTTGCAGGATTTTGTTTACGAATTTGGCGATGGCGACACAAAAGCCGTTCAGGTTGGAGGTGCTTCCGGCTTTCTTGTTCCGCGTAAAAAGTTTAAAGATGCAGCCATCGGGTTTAAAGGAAAACTAACCGGAATTTCGCTGCCAACAGGTGGCTCAATGATGCTCTTTAACAGCTCGCGATCTATGTTTAATGTGCTCGATAACTACCTCGAATTCTTTAGCGAAGAGTCGTGCGGACAATGTACTCCGTGCCGGGTTGGATGCCAGCAACTTTTACTTGGAATAAAAGCAGTTAAAAGAGGAGATAAACCGGCAGTATATCTCGATAAATTAATGCGCCTGACTGAAACAATGCAACTAACAGCTAAATGTGGACTGGGACAATCTGTGGCAAATTCCTTCTCCTCAATAGTCGAGAACTTTCGCGAAGAGATGATTTATTAACTTCAATAAAATTTGAAATGACAACTAAAATAAACATATCGATAAATGGGTTCCCCGTAAAAATTGAGAAGGGAAAAACAATATTAGAAGCAGCAAAAGAGGAAGGAATAACTATCCCCACTCTTTGTTATCATAAAGATTTATGTGTTGCAGGAAATTGCCGGGTTTGTGTGGTTGAAGTTGCCGGACAACGCCGGCTTTCGGCAGCCTGTGCAACGCCGTGCGACGAGGGAATGGAGATTTTAACAAACAGTTTAAAAGTGAGGAATTCCAGAAAGCATATTATTGAACTCCTTTTGGCCGAACACAATGCCGACTGCACAAAATGTTACCGAAACGGAAATTGTGAACTACAAGAACTTGCTTCGGAATATAAAATTATGACGCAAGATTTTATCGAACTTGTTCCGTTAAAAACCTATTCAATCGATATGTATTCGCCTTCAATTATTAAAGACGACAGTAAATGTATTCGCTGCCAGCGTTGTGTACGAACCTGTGCCGAGTTGCAGGGAGTAAATGCGCTAACTGTTGCACACAAAGGCAATAAAATGAAGATTACCACTTTTTTTGAAAAACATATGCGCGATGTGGTTTGTACCAATTGCGGACAGTGTGTAAATCACTGTCCAACCGGTGCGCTGGTCGAAAAAAATTATATCGAAGAGGTTTGGGAAGCCATTGCAAATCCGAACAAACATGTTGTCGTTCAAACAGCGCCGGCCGTCCGTGTCGGGCTGGGCGAAGAGCTGGGGCTGGAACCGGGTACACGCGTAACCGGGAAAATGGTTGCCGCATTAAAACGACTCGGTTTCGACTCGGTACTCGATACCGATTTTACTGCCGACCTTACCATTGTTGAAGAGGGAACCGAACTTTTAACCCGTTTAAAAAGAGCACTGGTTGATAAAGACGAAACCGTTTCGCTACCTATGGCAACATCGTGTTCGCCGGGCTGGATAAAGTATATCGAGCACATGTTTCCCGAGTACCTCGATAATCTTTCAACATGCAAGTCGCCGCAACAGATGTTTGGCGCGCTGGCAAAAACCTATTATGCGAAAGCCCGTAATATTGAACCCGACAAAATTGTATCGGTTTCAATTATGCCGTGTACCGCTAAAAAGTTCGAAGCTTTCCGCCCCGAGATGCACGATAGTGGATACCGCGATGTTGATTATGTTTTAACAACGCGCGAGTTGGCCATTCTAATTAAACAAGCCGGACTCGATTTCGACAAAATTGAGCCGGTAAAATACGACCGGTTAATGGGCGATTCGACCGGCGCCGGAGTTATTTTCGGAGCCACTGGCGGAGTAATGGAAGCTGCTTTACGAACTGCCTACGAAATTATTACAGGGAGAGAAGTGCCGTTTAAAAATCTTAATATTGAACCTGTACGTGGAATGGAAGGTGTACGCGAGGCAACCATTAAAATTGAAAATCCAGTAAAAGAGTGGGCTTTTTTAGATGGTGTTGAGCTGAAATGTGCAGTTGCCCACGGTTTGGTAAATGCAAAAAAAGTAATGGAGGCAATAAAAAGTGGAAAAGCAAATTACCACTTTATTGAGTTTATGGCATGCCCCGGTGGATGTTTGGGCGGCGGAGGCCAGCCCATTCCAACCAATGCAGAAATACGGCAACGGCGTGCCGAAGCAATTTATGCCGAAGATAGAGACTTGCCAATTCGTAAATCGCACGAAAACCCGGAAGTAATTAAACTTTATAAAGATTTCCTGATTGAACCGCTGGGTGCTAAATCGCATCACCTGTTGCATACAAAATACACCAAACGCAATCGGTATTAGCTCTGCTCTTTCTAATAAAATTCCTCACTAATTTCTAACAATAGAGAGGAATTTTAATTTACTCAAACTAATTAGTGTTTCTCCCGATGTACATCGGGATTGTTCCGTTCTTTTTCCCTTTTCCTGTGGTAAATACCTAAGCCATTACTACGGTTTGGCTATAAGTCGTTTGGGGTTTTGAAACGATCAATTCTCAATATGCCGCTAAGTCTACAATATGCTATAAACTTCATATCTACTATGTTATCCAGATTGTGTATAGCTTTTATAGTGCCCAGTAATTATTTCTTTTCGGAATTATATTTAACTAATTTTTCCCAATCAATATTCCCATTACCAAAACAGAAGGCATCAATAAATTCTTTCGTAAATTTGTTAACCATCTGAGAATATGAGGTTAGAAAGTCATCATTTCTTTCTTTCGCTTTGTATCCCAATGGCTCAATTATTTCTGTGAATAATGTTTTATCTCCTGAAATAAATTCCCAAAATTCTTGTCCACAATATTTGTAATAATCTCCTTTATCCGGACGGCTGTCTTTTCCATAACAACAACCATTTACAGATATAATATTTAAATTTGAGTTACTTGTCCTTAATGTTCTTTGGGCAGTTTTAAAATCAGATTTCATTTTTGCAACTTGACTACTATTCCCCCAATTGGGGCCAGATTTAATATTTACAATAAAACGTTTTCCATTAGTATCAAATTCTAAATCAATATTTGGAATTCCAGATTTCCATCCATTATATACTATTCCATTTATAAATATTGCCAAGCCCTCTAACCAATCTCCAAAAATACCTTCTTCGCTTGATGAAATATGAGCATCAACAATTCCTCTTATTATTTCATCGGCTGTTAAAACAATAGTTCGTTAAAAACACACATAAAATGCTGAAAATCAGCAAAATAAAGTATTAAAAAATTAGGCTAAATCCCTGATAATCAGTATCTTAATACATTTTTACCACAATCTGTATTGATATGATTACCAAGGGATATAA
>WGCT01000490.1 GCA_015493625.1 Draconibacterium sp.
GCAGGTTGGTTATTTCGTACATGTCGATTGGCGAGGCTGAGGATTACCGGTACTACTGGAGCAATGATAAACCAGATTGGCTGGACAGAGAAAATCCTGAATGGGAAGGAAACTTTAAAGTAAAATACTGGAATAACGACTGGCAAAAAATTATTTACGGAAACAATAAGTCGTATTTAAAAAAGATTCTCGATGCCGGTTTCGATGGCGTTTATCTCGATATTATCGATGCCTTCGAATATTATGAATAATTCTCTATCCTTTCAAAACAAAAATATTAGTTTTGTTTAAACTAAATTATAAAAATTATGATGGCCAAAATCAACAAAAACTGTTCTTCTTTTTCTATCAATAAAAACTTCTACATCGCATTTTTATCTGTCGTTCTTCTTTTGCAAACCCAAGTAGTACAGTCTGCAAATATAGTTACGAAAGACAAGACTGTAAACGAGATGCAAAAAAACGGGGTTTATTCTATCACCGGTTTTGGAGCAATTGGCGACGGAACAACGCTCTGCACAAATGCCATTCAGTCGGCTATTGATATGTGTACAAAAAACGGAGGTGGAAAAGTTATTTTTCCTCCCGGAACATATTTGTCGGGAACAATAATTATAAAAAATAATGTTGAGTTGCATTTCGAGCATAATGCCACGCTTCTTGCCAGCACAAAACACAAAGATTTTCCGCTTCAGCCGCTCCCCAAATATCGTTCTCATAAAGACCAACTTGGTGGGTTTTATGCGCTAGTTTATGCTGAAAGCGCAGAAAATATCGCACTTACAGGAAACGGAACAATAGATGGACAAGGCAAACTTCAAAAGCCTCGCGAGAATCCGAAAGCCGGAGATATTGATGGCCGCCCGAGAAACATCCTGCTAATTTCGTGTAAAAATATTCGTATTAACGGGCTGCACATTCGAAACTCCGGTGTCTGGAATCAGCATTATTTAAACTGTGAAGATGTTATTATCGATAAAATCTCGGTTTATAACCACAGCAACCGAAACAACGATGGAATTGACATTGATGGTTGCCGCCGGGTTGTTCTTGCCAACAGCATTTTCGATTCGGATGACGATGGAATTACACTAAAAAGCACAGGAGCAGCAGCTTGCGAAGACATTGTAATCTCGAATTGTGTAGTAAGCAGTTTTTGCAATGCGATAAAAGCAGGCACCGAATCGTCGGGTGGGTTCCGAAATATTTCAATTTCTAATTGCGTGGTAAAACCTTCGAAATCGAAAGAAGAACCAATATTTCATACACCGAAAATTGGCATTACCGGACTCTCACTTATGATTGTTGACGGTGGTACTTTAGACGGAATTACAGTAAATAATTTAACCATTAACGGAACAATGGCACCCATCTATATCCGCTTGGGAAACCGCGCCCGGAAATACACAAAAGGCATTCCCGAACCTGCCGTAGGGAAAGTGAGAAATATTGCAATTAGTAACGTTGTTGCACACAATGCAGGAAGTTGGGGCTCGTCGATAACCGGGATTCCGGGATTTCCTGTCGAAAATATTTCGCTGAACAATATTCAGCTTTTCACCAGTGGCGGAGTTAAACAAGCAGACTTTAACACAACGGTAAAAGAGGACGAAAAAGGATATCCGCAACCGTCGGGTTGGGGAAACCTACCTTCGTACGGGCTTTATATTCGCCATGCAAAAGGAGTTTCGGTAACCAATTTAATGCTTGGCACAACTACTCCCGATTGGCGAGTACCAATTGTTGCCGAAGATGTGATAGGGTTGCAAATAAAAGATTGTCGGCTGTCGGAGGGAAACCCGGAACGACCTTTTATTAAAGGGAAACAGATAAGACAATTTACCATTGAAAAACCACTTGGCTGGAGCGGAACAGATCTGTTTTTGTTTGACAAGGAGTGAGTTTTTTTCGCTTCGCTGTTAACAAAAATAACTTTGCCTAATTTCCTGAAAACCCACCTGAATTGAGAATAGTAAATTTATCGGCATCGTTTTTCAGAGGAAACTTATTGCGGAAACTATTCAGTTCCGAAAAGGAAATGGCAAACGTTTTTATTTGTTCCTTTTCGACCAAAGATTGAGCAACTCCCTTTGGCGAAATCAGCATAGAGTCTCCGGCATAATTTAATCCCTGCCCATCGGTTCCAACACGATTTACGCCAATACAATACGCTTGATTTTCGATGGCGCGCGCAACAAGCAGATTTTTCCAAACATAGTGACGAACAGCAGGCCAGTTCGCCAAATAAACTAAAATATCGTAATTCGCACTATTTCGGCTCCAAACCGGAAAACGGAGGTCGTAGCAAATTAGCGGACAAATTCGCCACCCTTTATATTCAACAATTATTCTATCTGTTCCTGCAGAAAAATGGCGTTCCTCCTCTCCCATCGAAAACAGATGCCGTTTATCGTAATTCACTACTTTCCCATTGGGGAAGGCCCAAACAGCCCGATTGAAGAACAGATTGTTCTCTTTAATTATTAAACTGCCAACAACTGCCGCACCTTTTTCTGTTGCCACTTTTTTCATCCAATTCACCGAAATACCATCCATTGTTTCGCTTAACTTTTGCGGGTTCATCGAAAATCCTGTGGTAAACATTTCGGGTAAAAGAATTAAATCAGTCGATTCAATACCGCTAATTAACCCGGTAATCTTATCGAGATTGGCTTGCCGGTCTTCCCAAATAATATCGGGTTGAACAATGGTGAGTTTTAAATTTTGCATGGCAAATAGTAACGATTAATAATTAAACAAAAGAACCGTCCTTTTACTCAAGAACGGCTCCTTTCTGTTTCTCACAAACAGTTCTTCGCGCAATAATTACAACTGTTGAAAGAAATCGTTTCCTTTATCGTCGACAATAATAAAAGCGGGGAAATTCTCAACTTTTATTTTACGTACTGCTTCCATTCCCAGTTCAGGGAAATCGATTACCTCGACTGATTTGATACTATTTTTTGCCAAAATTGCGGCCGGACCTCCAATCGATCCAAGATAAAAACCACCGTGTTTTTTACAGGCATCGGTAACTTGTTGCGAACGGTTTCCTTTAGCAAGCATAATCATCGAGCCGCCATTTTCCTGAAACAGATTGACATATGGATCCATCCTTCCGGCAGTAGTGGGGCCGAAACTTCCTGATGCCATTCCTTTAGGAGTTTTTGCCGGCCCGGCATAATAAACCGGATGGTTTTTTATGTAATCGGGCATCGGTTTACCTTCGTCGAGCATTTGTTTAATTCTGGCATGAGCCATGTCGCGGGCAACAATTAAAGTACCACTTAAATTCAACCGCGTTTTAATTGGGTATTTCGACAGCTCTTTTAATACATTTTCCATTGGCTGATCCAAATCAATATCAACTGCCGGACTTAAACTCGGTGCTTTCGAAGGTAAAAAACGAGCAGGATTTTTCTCAAGTTGTTCAAGAAAAATTCCCTCTTCGGTAATTTTCCCTTTTACATTCCGGTCGGCACTGCAACTAACACCCAACCCCACCGGACACGAAGCTGCATGGCGCGGCAAGCGGATAACCCGAACATCGTGAACAAAATACTTTCCACCGTATTGTGCTCCTATTCCACTCTCGTGACAAATTTTTTCAACTCGCTTCTCCCACTCCAAATCGCGAAATGCTTGTCCACCATCGTTCCCCTCGGTAGGTAAATTATCGAAATAACCGGCCGAGGCCTTTTTTACAACCGACAAAGTTGTTTCGGCAGAAGTACCACCAATAACAAGTGCCAAATGGTAGGGCGGACAGGCTGCCGTTCCCAAATCCATCAGCTTGCTTTTAACAAATTCGGTAAGATTTTCTTCGGTAAGTAACGATTTTGTTTGTTGATACAGATAGGTTTTATTGGCCGAACCGCCGCCTTTTGTAATAAATAAAAATTCGTATTTGTCTCCCTCTTCTGCGTAAATATCAATCTGAGCCGGCAAGTTTGTTCCGGTATTTTTTTCTTCGAGCATATTCATTGCAACCACCTGCGAATAGCGAAGATTACGCTCCTGATAGGTATCGAAAATTCCTTTCGACAGGTATTTGGCATCGTTGGCTCCGGTAAAAACATTCTCGCCTTTTTTTGCCATTACAATAGCTGTTCCGGTATCCTGGCAGGTTGGCAACTCGCCTTCGGCAGCTACTGCTTGATTCATAAGCATGGTATGCGCCACAAATTTATCGTTATCGGTTGCCTCCGGATCGTCTAATATTTTCGCCAGTTTTTCGAGATGAGCAGGACGCAAAAAAAACGAAACATCAGTAAACGCCTCTTTTGCCAGAAGTTCAAGCCCTTTCGGGTCAATCTTTAAAATCTTTCTTCCATCAATTTCATCAGTCGATACAAACTCTTTTGTTATTAAGCGATAATTGGTATCGTCTTTTAAAATCGGATACGGTTTTTGGTATTTAAATTCAGCCATTTTGTATAATATTTTTGTGAAATTTTATTCAATCACAAATATAGTTATTCGTATAGTTAAACAGCTGTCTCTTATACA
>WGCT01000491.1 GCA_015493625.1 Draconibacterium sp.
ATTTAATAGTAATAAAATCATATTTCACACTAATCCGGAAATAGCACCCCGGCATGGCATAATATTTTTGGTTTTGGTAATCGGCATTAAAAACATTGTTGGCAGAGAACACGAAATCGAGATTGTGTTTCGAAAGCTCAAATATGTATCCCACACCGCAGTTTGCAACAAAATAGGCAGGCATTTCGTTGCCAAAATCATCGATAAAACGGGTACCGGTAAATTGCCCGTCGGTAAAAAAGTGCCACTTTTTATATTTTAAACTGAATGTGGTGTTTGCTACATGTTCAGGTACATAATTCATTTGCCTGTTCAGTAGCCCGTTCTCTTCGATTGTGGCCACGGGTTGAACGATGTTAAACGTGTAATTTATATTGAAATTGCCCGATATTTCACCAATCGGGAACGACGTTCCGGCCTGAAATTCAAATCCTTTACTCACCACCTCCTGAACATTTTCGGCGCGCCATTCTCCAAAGTTGCGCCACTCAATCCAGTTGTTTATGTCCATATAAAAAGCGTTCACACCAAATGTTGTTTTAACTTTTTTATCCCTGAAAATATATTTTGTTCCCAGCTCGAAATTCGTTCCCTCTTCGGGTTTTAAGTTTGGATTTCCCTGTGTGCCCCAGTAACGGTCGTTAAACGTTGGTACACGGTAACTTTTCGCGACCTCCGCACTGAATTTCAAACTCGATTTATCTCCGGTAGGAAGAACATATTCTGCACCCAACGATGGTGTAAACGGTGCATCGAAATTGGTTACAAACATCTGCCGCAGGTTCAGCGTAAATTTTAAGTTTCGATTTAACCGGTAAAATGCCGAAAAGAAAAAATCGAGGTGCTGTTCAAAATCGATTACCGAATCGGAGTACGAATAAACATTTGGTTTTATGTATTTGTATTTTGCTCCGGCTTTCAATCCCAGTCCCGAGTCGAAATCGGTGGTTGCCTGAAATTCTCCAATCAGCCGGTCGGTACCAATTATTTGGTCTTCAACCTTATTGTAAACCTGCAAATCGTGCACATAACCGGCTCCTGCCTTAAAGCGTACAAACGATGAGTTATCGGTGTACTCTGTCCAAATTCGAATATTGTCGTTATTAATTTCGGGAGCACTTTTGTAGTGATAATTCGACTGCATATTGGGTTGAATCTGATGCCAGCTTTTTTCGACCCAGACCGACGATTTAAAGAATTGCAAATCGTTAAAACGGTAGTTTAACTGCTGTAAGAATCCCCGGTTTTTTATCGATGCACCCTGTTGAATATCGCGTACTGCACCCGGGTTTTCAATATCGCCGGTGTAGGAGTTGTTAAACGGAAAATTGTTCTCTCTTTCGAAATAATAGAATCGTGTTACGGTTTCCCATTTCCCATTTCCCATAAAAACTTTTGTTCCAAACTGGTACTCTCCAAACGAGCCGACACTATTTTTTACACTCAGTTTTACTCCGTTCGTCCATTTATTTTCGAGCCCGAGATAGAGTGCTCCACCAATTGCTCCCGAGCCATTTACTGCCGACGAGCTTCCATATTGCAAACTAATATTATCGAATAAAAATGAGGGGATATTCGATAAGTTTGAGTGCCCGAGCGTAAGTGAATTCACATTTATCCCGCCAAAGTTTATTGAAGTGTGGTCGGGCGAAGTACCCCTAAAATGAATGGTTGAAAGTCCGCCTGCATTCGATTTGATGTAAATAGGTGCAAAACGCATTAATACATTTTCGATACCGCCTTCTGCAGCTAAATTAATTTGTTCTGCCTGAATTGTCTCTATTTTTGCGCCGCTTTGGTACTTCCGAAGCTCGCCATAACTCACCACCTCTTCAATTTGAATGGTGTCGGTTATCGATTGCTTTTTTTGCGCCTCTGCACAAAAACCAAACGCCAAAAATAAAAGACCAAAAATAACAAACCTCCTCATCAAATTTCATTTAAAGGAGCTTTGGATAAATAGGTGAAAAATACCGATCATATTTCTCAAGCTTTTACCCCGAAGCTTAATTAATTATTCTGAAATGGTGGCAGGTCTTCTGGCTCGTTCCGGTTCTCGATGCCTTCCCCCTCGTTCCCGAGGAGTGGCTTAAAGTTCGACAACACAAATTGCACGTGGCAATTGGAACTTACAGCTGCGGGTACAGCTCCGGTTTTTCACCGGATTCCCTTTTAATTCTGTTCAACGACAGTGAACAGGATAACCAAAATTTCAATGCAAATATAAACAGATTTTTTTATTCCCCAAGAGAACATTTTAACAACACAAA
>WGCT01000492.1 GCA_015493625.1 Draconibacterium sp.
AACGATATAAAATTGTAAAAAACAAAACTCGTAATTTTATTTTACTCCACAACTTTTTGAACTGAGCCCTATTCTTTCTTAATTGTTCTCCATTGTTTGATAAGTACATTTGTAACTTAAAATATTTAAAGTATAAAATGAAGTCGTTACTAAAATCTATTTCAATTCCCCTCACTCTTGCATTATTAACAAGTTTATCAGCATGTAACTCAACAAAAAAAGCCACACCTAAAACAAATCAGAAACCAAATATCGTTTATATTTTGGCCGACGATTTAGGTATTGGCGATTTGGGTTGTTACGGACAGCAAAAAATTGAAACCCCAAATATCGATAAAATTGCAAAAAACGGAATACTTTTTACCGAGCACTATTCGGGAGCCCCGGTTTGTGCTCCCTCGCGCTGTGTGCTGTTAACCGGAAAACATATGGGCCATGCACAGGTGCGTGGCAACGACGAATGGAATGAACGCGGAGATGTGTGGAATTATCGTGCCATGGAGGCCGACTCAACTCTCGAAGGACAACGACCAATGGCTGACGGAACAATTACAATAGGTAAAAAAATGCAGGATGCCGGCTACAAAACAGCCATGTTTGGCAAGTGGGGTTTGGGAGCACCGCAAACACACAGTATTCCTACAAAAATGGGATTCGACTTTTTTGTGGGTTACAACTGTCAACGCCAGGCACATACTTATTATCCGGTTCATCTTTATAAAAACGAAGCCCGTCTTTATCTCGGAAACGATACGGTTGCCCCCAACACAAAATTCGACAAAGGTGCCGACCCGTACAATATGGACAGCTATAAAAAATACACGCTGCAAAGTTATTCGCCCGATGTAATGTTTAAAGAACTTACCGGATTTGTAAACCGAAACAGCAAAAATCCATTCTTTATATATTGGGCAACTCCAATTCCTCACGCTGCATTGCAGGCTCCAAAACGATGGGGCGACTATTATGTAAAGAAATTTGGCGACGAAAAACCATATATTGGAAACAAAGGATATTTCCCAACTCGTTACCCTCACGCAACTTATGCTGCAATGATTTCGTACCTCGACGAAAATGTTGGCAAACTTGTTCAGCAACTAAAAGACTTAGGTATTTACAACAATACATTAATTATTTTTACATCGGATAACGGAGCCACTTACAATGGAGGAACAGATTCTCCCTGGTTCGATAGCGGCGGCCAGTACAAAAGCGAATATGGCTGGGGAAAAGGATTTTCTCACGAAGGTGGCATCCACACTCCCATGGTTGCATCGTGGCCGGGGCATATAAAACCCGGAAGCAAATCAAATCTCATTTCGGCATTTTGGGATGTAATGCCTACTCTTTGCGAAATTGCCGGAACAAATGCCCCTGACAGTATCGATGGAATAAGTTTCTTACCCGCTTTAACCGGGGAAAAACAGAAAGCACACGACTATTTATACTGGGAATTTCCTTCGTACGGAGGACAACAGGCAGTTCGTATGGGGAAATGGAAAGCAATCCGCAATAACATTTTTAAAGGGAACATGACCATTGAACTTTATAATCTCGAAGACGATATTCAGGAACTTAACGATGTTGCAGCCCAACACCCCGATGTGGTAAAACAGATGGAAGAGATTATGAAGAAAGAGCATGTCCAAGCGAAATCAAAACGGTTTAGAATGAAAGAACTTGGCGACAGTAAGTAAAAAACTAATGATAACAAATTTTCGATAATCTGTGAAATTTCTACTTTTATCAAATTCTGAATTGCCCATTAATATCATTAACGAATAAATGAAAACTAATTTCTTATCAAAAAATTTTGGCATCGTAATTTTATTCTCACTACTACTTGTTTCGTGTCAAACAAAAAAAGAGGAACAAAAAGAATCTCCAAAACCAAACATAATTTTCATTCTTGCCGACGACATGGGATATGCCGATCTTGGCTGTTACAACAGCGAGAAAATAGAGACCCCGAATATAGACCAACTGGCAAAAGAGGGAATGAAATTTACACAATTTTACTCGGGCTCGGCAGTTTGCGCCCCATCGCGATGCGTATTGCTTACCGGGAAACACTCCGGTCATTCCGATGTGAGAAACAACAATCCATGGAGTGCCAGAGGCAATGTATGGAGTTTGGAAGCAATGACAAAAGATTCAACTCTCGAGGGGCAACCTCCAATGCGCAAAAGTTCGGTTACAATTGCCACATTTTTAAAGCAAGCGGGATATAAAACCGGGATGTCGGGGAAATGGGGTTTAGGTGCTCCCAATACAAGTAGTACTCCGCTGCAAAAAGGGTTCGACTTTTTTATCGGGTACAATTGCCAACGTGTGGCACACACCTATTTCCCTCCGTTTTTGTACAAAAACGATAAAAGAGTTTATCTCGAAAACAAGGTAATTCCTCTCTCGGAAAAACTCCCCGAGAATGTTGACCCATACAGTGAAGAGAGTTACGCACGTTATACACAAAAAGATTACGCACCCGATATAATGTATAGCGAGATAGAAAATTTTATAACCCAAAACAGCGACACCTCTTTTTTCTTTTACTGGGCAACACCAATTCCGCATGTTGCTCTGCAAGCACCAAAACGTTGGGTTGACCATTACGTTAAAAAATTTGGCAACGAAGAGCCTTACAAAGGGAACAAAGGATATTATCCCACAAGATACCCACACGCAACTTATGCCGCAATGATCTCTTATCTCGATGAGAACATTGGCAAATTAGTAGCAAAATTAAAAGAACTGGGGATTTACAATAACACGTTAATTGTGTTTACTTCCGACAATGGTCCAACATTTAATGGAGGAACCGATTCTCCCTGGTTTAAAAGTGCAGGAATTCTTGGCAACGGAAGGCACGAGATAAAAGGCTCGCTTGACGATGGTGGAGTAAGAATCCCAATGATTGTTGAATGGCCGGATAAAATTCAACCGGGTACAGTTTCGGAACACATCTCAGCTTTTTGGGATATATTTCCAACTTTATGCAATCTTGCAGGAGTAGAAAATCCACAAGGCCTCGACGGCATTTCTATATTGCCAACCCTGTTAAACAAAGGAACTCAGCAGGAACATAACGCACTCTACTGGGAGTTGGGAAGAAATCAGGCAGTTCGCTTGGGTAAATGGAAAGGTATTCGTAAAAATAGCAAAGGAAAAATTGGCAAAATAAAATTATACAATTTAGAAAACGATATTCAGGAAAGAAATAACGTTGCAGATAAATTCCCCAAAGTGGTAAAAGAGATTGAAAAGATTATGCTAAATGAGCATCAAAAGCCAATTCCTTATTCTTTCGATTAATCAATAAAAAAAACATAACGATGAAACTAAAAAAACGAACATTCTACCTATTTGTATTTTTAATATCGAGCACAACACTTGTAGCTGCCCGACAGAAAAAAGAGAATAAATTAGCCGTTGAGAACACACAACAAACTCCGTCGCGAACTGAAATAGTCAACCCGGTTCATAAAAATGAATTTAGAAAAGCAGACTACAAACAGCGTGTTCAAGGCGGTAATCCACGCATGGTTAACGGCTTTTTGCAGTTCGACGGAGCGATGGACGGAAACCGGCAAGTTGACCCGCAAATTGCTGTTGGAGGCGGCTATGTTTTACACGGAACAAATGGTGGATTAACTATTTACGACAAAGAGGGCAACTTTATTGATGGCGTTTCGCAAAAAGCATTTGCCAACGGAATTGACCCCAAAGTATTCTTCGACCCGCACAACCAAATTTTTGGTTTCGATTTGTGGGTTTATTGGGACAGCCTGAAAGTAAAACCGGTTAACATTGCCATTTCCGAAACCAGCGACCCACGTGGCGAATGGAATATCTATCCGGTTTCGGCATCGAAAGGTGTTGATGGAGGAGCAATCGGGTTTAGCAAAAAATGGGTTGGATACAATTTTCCCGGAGGAGACGAAGGAACTTTTATATTAAAAATGAACGAAGTAAAATCGGGAAAACCGGCCACAGTCTATCATTTTAAAGGAAGACTGGGACAACCTGCTTTTACGCAGGATAATATCGACGACCTCTATTTTTTTAAAATAGAAGGCGACAACTTTGTGATCTCAAAAATTACAGAAGACAAAAACGGCAATCCTGTTGCCGAAGTTGTAAGCAATAAACCGCATGGAATGAAATACATCGACTATCCACCAAAATCGCCACAAAAAGGAACCGACCAATTAACATCGTCGGGCGACCGGAATCCAAAAAACCTCGTTGTGCAAAGTGGTTGTCTCTGGTTTTCACAAGCGGTAAATTGTGAGGGGCGTTCTGCCGTGCAGTGGCATCAAATAAAACTCGACGGAACAGTTGTTCAAACCGGTTTGATAAAAAACAAGAAAAGCAATTACATTCAAACTACCATTGCAGTAAATAAAAACAACGATGTGCTCATTGGTTTTCAGGAAACCAACGCCAAAATGTTTATTAGTCCGCGAATGGCGTTTCGTTATGCTGACGACAAACCCGGAACCGTTCGTAAAATTGTAAAACTTGGCGAAGGGAAAGGAGCAACAAATGGAGTTGCGTGGGGCGATTACAGCGGCAGCACAATCGACGGAGACAACCTAACCGACTTGTGTACCATACAAAGTATTGCAAACGAGGACGGCAAAGGCGAAACCGTAATTGTAAAGGTACCTTTTAAATAATTAAGCATTTACGGTGAAATATTTTATTAATAGATACGTGATTTTATGTGTTCTGACTCTTAGCACAATAATTACCAATGCACAAACAAATTATACTCCCTACGACAAGTTACCTTCTATTAATAAACTTGAGAAACCCACATTTAGCGAAAACTACCCATTGTGGGCAAAAAAGTTGTATAAATACCCCGTTAATTTTTATGAAGTTTGTAACGAATACAACGCATGGATATCAACTTCTCCTGTTAAAAAGAATGCTATTATCCGCTATTTTAAAAATTGGGAAACAGCTGTTGAACCATACATTTTAAATGATGGAACTATTTTAATTCCTGAAAAAAGAGTACTAATAAAAAAGAACAAAGAAGCACTCTTAAAATCAGATCTCCGTAAAAAATCGACAACGGCAAACCACTCAAATTGGACATTTTTAGGACCAAAAGAGACCATTTGGCGCAACACAGGCAACAACCCACAGAAAGCAGGCACAGAAGCACCCTGGCAGGCAAATGTTTACTCGTTCGATGTGGCAGCATCGAACCATAATATACTCAAACTGATTAGCTTTTCGGGAAAACACGAGACTGAGTTATTA
>WGCT01000493.1 GCA_015493625.1 Draconibacterium sp.
ATAACGCTGATGGCCTTTATATTTACCATTCTTTTTGACATTTTTTGAATTACAGTAAATGCAAATTTTTGTCTCATAACTTTAAAATGCTGTAAAAATAATAATATCAACTATATACAGAGATTTTAGCCTCAATTTTGTCCATTAAGCCACTTTCATAATGTAATGTGGCGTTGGTACGACTTTATTCCATCGGGCAGACCGTTTAAAGTGTTAGGCTTGTTTTTACTTGGAAGTTATTTATACAGCTCAGGATATTTTGAGAAAACGGTTGGTAAAGTAAAAACATTAATCATTTGGCTGGTACTCGGATTTGGTCTAACTTTCTTCTCAATAAGTCTACATGGAAGTGTTGCATCATTTTCGAAAAACTGGGGCGATATTTTTAGTAAGTTTATTCACGAAACCGGACAGATTTCTTTGGCACTCTCTTACATCTCACTAATTGCTATTTTACTAAAAAGGGCACCAAATTTTTTCCTTTGGAATATATTGAAATCTTATGGTCGAATGTCGTTAACTTCGTACATTGGTCACTCTGTTTTGGGAATAATTGTTTTTTATCCAATTATTGGTTTCTCTTTTTTCGGGAGATTAAGTCTGGAGAATGTCTATTACATCGCATTAATTGTTTTACTCTTTCAGTTTACATTTAGTGTGCTTTGGTTTAAGTGGTTTAAGTTTGGTCCAATCGAATGGGTCTGGCGCTGTTTAACCTATAAAAAGCTGTTTCCAATTAGAAATACGAAAAATGAAAAATGATATACAGCAGTGGGAGATTAAAGTATTCCGGGTTTGTTTTTTTATAAATATTTAATTTACTAAACTAAAATAGTATGAGCACAACAGGTATAAACAAAAGTTCGAATTGGTGGGTGTCGCTTTTAAAAGGTGTTATATTAATTATTTTTGGAGTATGGCTTTTTCAGGCGCCAAACGAAAATCTAATTAAACTAAGTTTTGCTTTTGGAGCGGTTATCCTTATTGGAGGATTACTGGAAATTGGTCTCGCGTTTAAATCGCGTAATACGCATGCAAACTGGGACAGAGCTCTGACAAGCGGAATTTTAGATCTTTTGCTCGGGGTGCTTTTAATGGCAAACCCAAATTTTATTCTTTTTACAATTACTCTATTAATAAGTATATGGTTACTTTTTCGAGGAATTCTTAGTATTCGTTATGCATTTCTCCTTAAAAACGATGGAAATGCTAACTGGTTTTGGAGCTTTATTTTTGGAGTTTTGCTTATCCTTTTTGGTGGTATTCTTGTATGGCATCCCGGTTTTATTGGTTTTACACTTGGTATTTGGGCTGCGCTTGCATTTATTAGTTTAGGAATTTTACGAATTATTTATGCTTTTAAAAAACCAAGTTTAAAAACAATCGAAATATAAGTGTTCTCTAAAAACTGAAATTTTCGATTTCTAACTTTGATTCTAAAAACTTGCCTCACTTATTTATTCGTATCTGCGCAGTTTTGTGCCGACTTTTTTGTTAATCTATTTTTAGTTAATATTGAACCGCATTAGTTTACTTTTGCTTACATTACTAAACTTAACTTAAATTGGAAGAGAAATTTCTGATACAAGGTCTCAGAACAAAAAATAAAATTGTATTCGATTTTATTTTTCAGTATTATTATTCTGGCATGTGCGCTTATGCCGAAACAATATTGAAGGACGAAAAAGCGGTAGAAGATATTGTTCAGGATATTTTTGTTACACTTTGGATAAAAGGAGAGAAAACAGAGATTACCGGTTCGTTAAAAAATTATCTTTTTACTTCGGTAAAAAACCGTTGTTTCGATTATCTAAAGCACCAAAAAGTCAAGTCGCAGTCGATTGTAAAATTAAAATATTTGGAAAATGTAAATCAGCATACCCCGGAAAATTGGTACGCGGAAACGGAACTACAAAAAATAATTGATGACACTCTGAATACATTACCTCCCCGATGCCGCGAAATTTTCCAACTGAGCCGTTTCGAAGGACTGAAAAATCAGGAAATTGCAGACCGGCTTGGGCTTTCGAAAAGAACAGTCGAACTTCAAATAAGTAAAGCCCTAAAGGTGCTTAGGAAAGATTTAAGTCCCTACTTACCCCTGTTTCTGCTTTCTTTATTGTTGAAATAAAATTGGGCGCTTTTCTTCTTAGAACAGAATAACCATCATCCGCATTTGTTC
>WGCT01000494.1 GCA_015493625.1 Draconibacterium sp.
TTTGCGCATTCCCCGATGACGAAGAGTATCGTTAGGTACCATTTCTTTCTATTATTCTACAAAAATAATCGAATATGTAATCTTTTCGTAGCTGCAGCAAAATATCTTCCATTGCAATATTAACAAATAACGTTGATAAATATTTAAGAGATTAATCTGTTGAATTGCAACCAAATGCCAAGAAGTTCTATATTTGTACATCATCGGGTAAAAAGGTTATTATGTTGAATATTGGAATTATTGGAAATACAGAGGTACTGGAACCACATGTAAAACACATTCAAAAAAATAAAAATGTTACAATAACAGGGAAAGCATCGGTAGGAAGCAGTGCGCAAATAAACAGTTTCCACTACTCGATTCCGGAATTTAACCGCGTTGAACTAATTGAAAGAGCTGATGTTTTACTTCTCGATAATTCGTCGCCAATTCCCTTTAAATTGCTGTTTGACATTGTAAAAAGGTCGAAACACATTTTTACTGTTGAATATTTAAAACTCACCTCCGACGAATGTGCTCAGCTTATAAAGCTAACCAACGAGTCGCAATCGATTATTCAGGTTTTAAATCCGTTTTTTTACACGCCTGCAATTCAGTGGTTAAACAGCAATTTTGTTTTGCCACAATTTCTCGATATCTCAAAATTCTCAGGAGGCCGGTCCATGAGAGATACTCTGTTTCCACTGCTGTTAATGCTTAGCAGTACAACCGGACTTCATCCAAAAAAAGTTAAAGTTTCGGTTTTTCCTTCTGAAAAAGAGGCAATCGATTTTGCAAATGTACGCCTCGAATTTAGTGACACCTCGGTGGTAAATATTAATTTTGGCAACAAACTGCCCGACGGACAATTCATTATTAACGGTTTTTCAAAAAGTCAGGTGTTTTCGTTCAATTTTAAAAAAGAGCATTTTCAATTGAATGGCAATTCAATCAGTTTTTCTGACAAATACCACGTAAACGAGTTCGATATTTTTATCGATTCAATAGAAAATAAAAACCAAAAAAGCTGCAATATTGAAGAGTATCTCTCTGCAACTCAACTGATAGAAATTGTGGAGAAAAAACTCACTCAATTAATCGATTAATATTCTCCCCAAAAAATTGCTTTTCCCGCAATATCTTTCTTTCGTTATCGTTATAAACAAGTACAATAAACTAACTTATGTTTCTATGAATAAATCCAGACAGGTTGCCAGGTATATTATATGTGATTTTTTTGCTGCTGCAATCAGTTGGGTACTCTTTTTTATTTACCGGAAAGCAGTTATTGAACCGCAACGATTTGGGATTGACATTCCCATAGAATTTACCTCCCGGTTCTATTTAGCACTTTTAATTATTCCGGCACTCTGGATTCTCGTTTATTACATTACCGGTTTTTATAAAAACATATATCGCCGTTCGCGATTATTGGAGTTCGGGCAAACTTTCTTTACCTCGCTATCGGGTGTGGTCATTATTTTCTTTGCACTAATTTTAGACGATTTTATTCATACATATAAAAATTATTACCAGCTTTTTTTCACCCTTTTTGTACTACATTTCGGGCTCACCTATCTATTCCGGTTAATTATTACAACACAAACCATTCATCGTATTCACAAACGGAAAATAGGTTTTAACACATTACTAATTGGCAGTAACAAAAAAGCATTAAAAGTTTACAACGAAATGCAAAATCAGGTTCGGCCGGCAGGAAATAAGTTTGTGGGCTTTATTGGTGTTGAAAATAACGACGATACACTGCTGGGAAAATATATTCCAAACCTTGGTCAGGTTTCCGATTTGACAACAATACTTGAAGAGAAGCAAATTGAAGAAGTTGTTATTGCCATAGAGACCATTGAGCATAAGCGCCTTAGCGAAATTCTCACAATTGTTGAAAACAGACAAATTACAATTTGGGGAATCCCCGACTTATACGATTTTCTTACCGGAATGGTAAAAACCAATACCATTTATGCCAGTCCGCTAATAAAAATTTCGAACGGTTTGATGCCCGGCTGGCAAGAAAATACAAAACGTCTTTTAGATGTTTCGTTATCGTTAATTGCCTCGCTTGTTTTTCTGCCTGTTTTTTTGGTGCTGGCTAGTATAATTAAAACAACATCGAAAGGGCCTGTTTTTTACAAACAGGAACGAATTGGCCGCTTTGGAAAGCCATTTTACATATACAAA
>WGCT01000495.1 GCA_015493625.1 Draconibacterium sp.
CAGGAAAAAAATGCACTTCTTGATTTGTATTTTAGTCGCTATTTAAATCCTTCATTCGATTTAATGTTGGATAGCAGAATTGCATTTTATGGTCCAAATTTCGAAAAATTCTTTTTTGGTGATGGAATAGATTTAGTAAACCCATTATTAAATCTTCGTTATAAACTGAATAACGGTTATATCTTTAAAGAGAGAAGTGCCATTCAGCCTTACCTTTTTGGAGGAGTTGGTTATTTGTGGGACAATCAGGCCGAAGGAGTTAATTTCGATGGTGGAATTGGATTTAAAGTGCCTATTGGAAAAAGTAAAAATACTGCACTGTTTGTGGCCGCTTCTTATGTTAAAGGAATTGAAAGTAATATGACTGGTACACCTTTAACTCAAGATCATGCTCAGTTAACAAGTATTATTGAGTTTGGGTTAGGAAGTAAAGATACCGACGGCGATGGAGTGAAAGACAAAAGAGACGATTGCCCAAATACCCCTGCAGGTGTAGCAGTCGACGAACACGGATGTTGCTTAGACCGCGATGGCGACGGAATCCCTGATTATAAAGATGACTGTCCGGATGAAGCAGGAGATGCAAGATTTAATGGATGTCCTGATCGCGATGGCGACGGAATTATGGATAAAGAAGATGACTGTCCCGATGTTGCAGGATTAGCTAAATTTAATGGCTGCCCCGATACTGATGAAGACGGTGTGATGGATAAATTAGACCAGTGTCCGAATACTCCTAAAGGATGTCCGGTTGACGCAGTTGGTTGTCCATTAGATTCTGATGGCGACGGTGTTATTGATTGCGAAGATAAGTGCCCAACAGAAAAAGGACCTGCTAGCAACAACGGTTGTCCTGATTGGGCTGAAATTCAGGTTTCAGCATTGCATTTCGACTTCGACAAGTCTGACCTTAGACCTGAAGGAAAAGCAGAATTAGATAAATTAGCTTCTCAATTAAATGCAAGCAAAGAGTATAATATTGTAGTGGGTGGACATACCGACAGTATTGGAACCGAAGAATACAATATGAAACTTTCTGAAAGACGTGCTCAGGCAGTTGTTAAATACTTGTTAATGAAAGGTGTTAATAATGCTTATGTTGGTTCACACAACTATGGCGAATCTAAACCTTTAGTTGATAATAATACTAAAGAGAACAGACAGAAAAACCGTAGAGCCGAATTTGAAGTAGCAAAAATTAGAAAGTAAGACTTATTTTTTAAATAATTATAAAAGCTCTGCCGTTTGGCAGGGCTTTTTTTTATTCCGGTAATTAAGGAAATCAAAAATGCTATCTTTGTCGGCTTAAACGACATTAAAATGAAGATTGAAACAATAATTCAAAAAGGAGTAAAAAAGGCATTAACAGAACTTTATGATTTTACACCTGCCGAAAACCAAATTCAGATACAAAATACACGTAAAGATTTAGAGGGTGATGTTACGGTTGTTGTGTTTCCTTTTTTGAGGTTCTCGAAAAAATCACCCGAGCAAACAGGCAACGAAATAGGTACTTCCTTGGTAAAGAATATTGAATTTGTTAATTCGTTTAATGTAATAAAAGGTTTTTTAAACCTTGAAATAAAAAGCTCGTTTTGGATCGATAGTTTATTGGAAGCCTATTCCGATAAAAACTTTGGAATATATAATCAACCGAAAGTTGCCGAAACAGTAATGGTGGAATATTCGAGTCCAAACACAAATAAACCACTTCATTTGGGGCACATACGTAATAACTTATTGGGGTATTCAATTTCCGAAATATTAAAAGCCACAGGGAAAAAAGTTATAAAAACAAATATTGTTAACGACCGTGGAATTCATATTTGCAAATCGATGTATGCATGGCAAAAATGGGGAAACGGAAGAACTCCTGAAAATACAGGACTGAAAGGCGACCATTTAGTTGGCGAGTTTTATGTAGAATTCGATAAACACTACAAAGCTGAGGTTGCCGAATTAATAGGAAAAGGTCTTTCGAAGGAGGAGGCAGAAAATCAGGCACCTTCAATTTTAGCTGCTCGCGAATTGTTGGTAAAGTGGGAAGCAAAAGAACAAGAGACTATGGAATTGTGGAAGACCATGAACTCATGGGTTTACGAAGGATTTGATGTTACGTATAAAACATTAGGAGTCGATTTCGATAAAATTTATTACGAGTCGGAAACCTATTTGGTTGGAAAAGAGGAGGTTCTTCGCGGGTTAAAAGAGGGATTGTTTTATAAAAAAGAGGACGGTTCGGTTTGGGCCGATTTAACTGCCGAAAAACTCGATCAGAAAATTTTATTGCGCAGCGATGGTACATCGGTTTATATGACTCAGGATATTGGTACTGCTAAAATGCGATACGAAGACTATTCGATCGATAAAATGGTGTATGTTGTTGGTAACGAACAAAATTACCATTTTCAGGTGTTGGCCATTTTGCTCGATAAACTTGGATATAAATGGGGAAAAGATTTGTATCACTTCTCCTATGGAATGGTGGAGTTGCCCTCGGGAAAGATGAAATCGCGCGAAGGAACTGTGGTTGATGCCGACGATTTGGTCGAGAATATGGTAAATGTGGCTCGCAATGTGGCAAACGAACTGGGAAAACTCGATTCGTTGTCGGAAAGCGATGCAGAAGATACATACCGGATGATTGCTTTGGGTGCACTGAAGTATTTTATTTTGAAAGTCGACCCAAAGAAAAATATGCTTTTTAATCCTGAAGAGTCAATCGATTTTAACGGGAATACAGGGCCGTTTATTCAATATACTTATGCCCGAATACAGTCGGTTTTACGAAAAGCTACCGATAAAAATATTACGATAAACAGTAATATCAATGTCGATGAAATTTCGGGGAAAGAGAAAGAGTTGTTAAAACGGGTTTCGCTCTTTCCATCGGTTGTTGCCGAGGCAGCCGATAACTACAGCCCCGCAGTAATTGCCAACTATTGTTACGAACTTGTAAAAGAGTACAATCAGTTTTATCACGACCACTATATAATTAGCGAATCCAATGAAGAAATTCGAAATTTCAGACTTGTTTTGTCGTCGACAGTAGCATCTGTAATAAAAAAAGGAATGAATTTGTTGGGAATAGAGATGCCTGAAAGAATGTAAGTTAGTCTTTCAGTTTATCTTTAAATATTTTTCTGAATTTATCTATTTTCGGAATTATAACAAACTGGCAGTAACCTTCATTTTTATTTCGTGCAAAGTAGTTTTGGTGGTAATCTTCGGCTTCATAAAATTTTTCGAACGCTGTAATTTCAGTAACAATAGGTTGGTCGTAAACTTTTTCATCGGTAAACAGTTTAATAACTTTTTCCGCTACCTCTTTTTGTCTTTCAGAATGATAAAAAATTACCGAGCGGTACTGTGTTCCAACATCGTTGCCCTGGCGGTTTAGCGAAGTTGGATTGTGGGTCATAAAAAATACTTCGAGAATTTCTACAAACGAAATAATGTTGGGGTCGAAAGTAATCTGAATAACTTCGGCGTGTCCTGTTTCTCCGGTGCAAACTTCTTTGTAAGTTGGGTTTTTTGTTGTGCCTCCACTGTAACCCGGTTTCACATCAACAACACCTTTTAACTCCGAATAGATTGCTTCGGTGCACCAAAAACACCCTCCGCCAAAAGTTGCTTTTTCTAAATCTTTTGCCATAGTTCCGTTTGTAATCATTATAAAAATCAGCAAAATAAATGTAGTTCTCATTTTTTCTTTTTAAATCGAAATCTCGAAAATACTTTCTTTTCAAATTCCCAAACAAATTTAAATTGCCCAAGCAGTGTGCCGATTAGTAAAAAAAGAATCTGATAGGTTGGGAAAATAAAAATAATGTAGAGTGGAACTTTTATCCACATACTTGTTTCCGGAGTTAATCCGAGCAGATAGAATATGCCTTTTCGCGCAAATAGTGTTAAACTACCGGTACTTGCAAAAACAAACAAGAGTACTATTAATTGAAAATCGCTTTCTATTTTCCACTTTTTCTTTAGTTTACTGAGCATTTTTGTTAATTCGAGATTTTTGTTCTCAAAAGTACAAATTTTTAAAACCTGTTAGAACATATGAGTCTGGTAAATTATATAGCCGTAAAATGCAAATCGTAAAAATCTGAACAGTGCATATTTAAGATATTTTTTTGCCGGATAACCTGCCGAGCCAACCAGCAAACTAACAGCCGACCACGGAACAGGAGTGAGGGCAGCGACAATAATTAAGAACAATCCGTATTTCTTTAGCAACGGCCACGACTCTTTTAGCAGTTTCTTTTTATAATGGTTGAATGTTTTGTGTTTGAGAAAAAAACGACCAATAAGAAAGTTTAAATAACCCATTGCATACGAAACAGTTGCAAAGAAAGCAAGGTTTAAAAAGTAGTGTGCAGTAGTATCTTTATTAATGGCCCAAATCATAAAAAACTCGGGAGGAATAATTCCAAAAAAGAATTCTGAAATAAAATAAATTAAATAAATAATAAACGGCCTTGCATAAAACCGTTCCATCCAGGCATCGGGATTTTGGATGGTTACAAATTCTTTAAATAAAAAATACCCTCCCAATAAAATGATAAGCCAGAGAAAACCTTTTAATCCGTTTCGAATTAAAAACTGCATGTGTGGACTTATTTTCATCTGATTTGTTTCGTTTTAAAAGATAACAAAAATGACTAACAATAGTTCGTATCAAAAGTGATAAGATGATTTCAAATTATCGTAACACTAAATTAGGTGAATTTGAAAAAGTAAAACGTTAAGGGTTACGAAGTTCTCTTAGGGATTTTTGTATAAAAAGAGATGCAAAATATTAGTAGCCCCTGTATTTATCCCGGGGATTGTGAATGCGCGAAGTAAAAAGGTGCGTCAACAAAAGTTGCAAAAGGCGAAAATATTGCACGCACCGCAAAACAAAAAATTGCGAATTTCCACGAAGGTGTGTCTAGGGCAGAATGCTGAATTTCGATTTAAAAATCTGTGAATCTGTGGCTGTTTAATTTTGAGAAGATAAATCCAACGGCAAAGAATAATCTTATGGCACAGTGTCTATAAAAAAACGAATATCGAATAACGAATTCTGAATGCTGAATTTTGATTTAAGGAATCGAATAACAC
>WGCT01000496.1 GCA_015493625.1 Draconibacterium sp.
CTCACGTATCGGGCGTTATGAGTGGCGTAATGATAAAAATGGGAATTTATGGCATTCTTCGGGTTTTGATGTATATCCATCACGATTTATTTGATATTGGAATTTTTGTATTATTAATATCCTTAGTTTCGGGATTAATCGGTGTTTCTATGGCTATTGTTCAGCACGATGTAAAAAAATTATTGGCTTACCATAGCATCGAAAATATTGGAATAATTGGCATTGGCATTGGCTTGGGAATTATAGGTCTGGCTGAAAATATTCCTGTTTTGGCAGTTCTTGGATTTGCCGGTGGTATTCTGCACATTCTTAATCACTCCTTGTTTAAATCTCTCTTGTTTTATACCGCAGGTTCGGTGTATAGCAAAACTCATACTCGCAATATTGAGCAATTGGGTGGTTTAATTAAAAAGATGCCCAAAACCGCATTATTTTTTCTTTTAGGAGCTTTAGCCATTAGTGGTTTGCCTCCGTTTAATGGTTTTATTTCCGAATTTATTATTTATTCAGGAATGTTTAAATCGCTTCATATTAGCAGTCTGAGTACCGATTTTGTAATCTTATTTAGCTTTTCGGGCTTAGCTATAATCGGAGGTTTAGCCATTTTTTGTTTTACCAAAGTTTTTAGTATCATATTTTTAGGAACCGCAAGAAGTTCTAAAGTTGATAAAGCGACAGAGGTAGGTTCATCTATGCTCATTCCCGATTTTATGATTGGAATAATGATTGTTTTTATCGGTTTTATTCCGATGGTTTTTATGCAGCCTCTTGCCCAGATTGTCAGTCAGTTTACGGGCAATACATCTGCTATTCAACAAATTACACCTGTGCTTAGTAATATAAGTTTATCTTCTGGAATTTTAATAATTCTAATAGGAGCTGTTTGGTTGCTTAGGGCTTGGCAACAGAAAAAGCAAAAAGTTAGGCAAAACCAAACTTGGGGTTGTGCATATACAGGAGCAAATCCTGCATTGCATCAATATACAGCTACTTCTTATGCCGATAATTTTGTGCAGTTATCATCGAAATTGGTCAACGTAAAAAAAGAATTTAAGAGTTTCAATGAAGATGAGATTTTCCCAAAAGAACGAGAATTTGAAACCCATTCGAGCGATATTTTCGAGAACAGTCTAATTAGTTTTCCTTCGGATAAAATAACTAAATATCTACGAAAAATTGCAGTTTTCCAAACAGGAAAAATTCAGCATTATTTGCTTTATGCTTTAATTTTTGTGGCTGTTATTTCAATACTCACCTATTTAAATTGGATTTAAGATGATAAGTTTTCTACTCATATTATTTTCGGCCCTATTTTTTGTAGGTATCATTAGTAAAACTAAAGCAAAGATCGCAGCCAGAAAAATGCCTTCTGTTTTGCAGCCCGTTTTCGATGTTATCAGATTATTTAAAAAAGGAACTATTTACAGCACGACTACCAGTATAATTTTTAAAATTGCACCTATTGTTTATTTTTCGACGGTTTTATTGGCTGTATTTTTTATCCCGATTGGTTCGCATCACGGACTTTTATCCTTTAATGGCGATTTTATATTTTTTGCCTATATGTTGGCTTTGGGTAAATTTATGATGATAGTTGCGGCAATGGATACAGGTAGTGGTTTCGAAGGTATGGGAGCTAACAGAGAAGCTTTGTATTCGATGTTGGTCGAGCCTGCATTTTTTATTCTTGTGGGTTCTATGGCTCTTTTTACCAATCATATTTCGTTTCACGATTTATATGATAACTTACATATTAGCAGTAACTTATCGTATGTCATTAGCATTGTTTCTATTTATATTTTGATTTATATTGCAATGGTCGAAAATTCCAGAATGCCCGTTGATGACCCTAAAACCCACTTGGAATTAACTATGGTTCACGAAGTTATGGTGTTGGATAATAGTGGCTTCGATTTAGCTTTAATACATATTGCTACTTGGCTCAAATTTGCGATTTACGGAGCATTGATTTCAAATTTTGTAATTAAAACCAGTTGGGAATGGTATGATCAAATTCTTACTTTTCTAGGAATACAATTTGTCTTTGCTATTGTTGTTGGACTTCTGGAAGCTTTTAGAGCAAGAAATAAAATGGAGAAAAATCCACAATGGTTAATTATGCTTTCGGCTATTGCAATTGTTATTTTCCTAACGACTTTAATCATCACTCATAAAATAATATTGAATTAGAATGACCTATTTATTCATTATATTATATGCTATTACACTTATATACTTTGCTCTTTCCGAGCGAGTTAAAAAGTTTATTTGGCTCTTGGTTATTCAAGGTATTCTCCTTTTTGGAATTGTTTTTTTTAGTCTAAACAAAATTGAAATTGCCGATTTTATTTTCATCTTAACAGAAACCATTTTGGTAAAATCGATTGTAGTGCCTTGGTTTTTGAATAAGATACGTAAACACAATCACTTAAAA
>WGCT01000497.1 GCA_015493625.1 Draconibacterium sp.
GATCTTATTTGGATTGGGAATCCGACATTAAATCTTAAAAATTGTTATTCATTTTTAAGAATATTTAGTGCTGTAATTTTATCTTTTCCCAATTGTTCAATCAGTTCTTCAACTCCGTTAAATTTTTGCTCGTTGCGTATTTTGGCAATAAAAACAAGTTGAATTTCATGGTTATAAATATCTTCGGCAAAGTCGAAAATATTTACTTCGATACTCCTGTTATCGGCATTCGAATTAAAAGTGGGACGTGTACCAATGTTTAACATTCCATAAAATTTGCGGCCGTTCACAAACACGTTTACCGCATACACCCCGTACCCCGGAATAATTTTATGTTTATCGGAACTGCTGATATTTGCCGTTGGAAAACCAATTTTTCGCCCCAGTTGATTGCCTTCGATAACTGTTCCGTGGAGCGTAAAATTGTAACCCAAAAATCGATTTGCCTTTTTAATGTCGCCATTTTGCAGTGCTTCGCGTATTTTTGTCGAACTCACATTCTCCTCTTTAACAGCAAATACATCGAGTTTTTCTACCTCGAAATTAAATCGTTTGGCACAGTTTTTTAAGTATTCAAAACCACCCTCTCTGTCTTTTCCAAACCTGTGATCGTACCCCACAACCAAACACCGTGTTTTCATTTTTTCAACCAAAATTTTCTCCACAAAATTACTGTACGAGAGTTGAGCAAACTCGCGGTTAAAAGGGTAAACAATCAGATGCTTAATTCCATATTTTTCGAAAAGAGCCTGCTTTTCGTTAAGCGTGGTAAGCAACCGTAAGTTTGTTTCGGAAGGCGATGTTACCAGCCGCGGGTGGGGATAAAAAGTAAATATTACCGACTCGCCATTGTACTTCTCTGCCAGTTTGTTAAGTTGTGCAATAACTTTCTGATGTCCTAAATGCACACCATCGAAAGTGCCAATGGTAACCACCGGATTTTTTACATTAAAACTATTTAAACTGGTATGTACTTTCACTTTAAATTCGAAATTTTACGCACTTAACATTGAATTGAGAGTACAAAAAAAGCAAAAAAAACAGAGCAATACCCTTTAATTCTCAAATCGTTTTGTTTTTACGCACACACCGCCAAAAATATATTCATAAAAACTATTTCCTGAATTGAGTTTTTGATGTAGCGGATTTTGTTAATTTTACGCGCTTTAACAGATATAAAAAATGACACTAAATAAATTTATATTTTTTCTGATTGCCGCTACAACTCTTTTTAGCGGATGTAAAAAAAGCAATGAATTTACCGTTTCGGGTAAAATAACACATGCCGAAGGAGAGAAAATTTCGCTTGAACGACTGTATGTTTCAACAATAAAACCGGTTGGCGAGGCAACAATTGATAAAAATGGCGAATTTGAGTTTAAAGGCGAAACAAGCATTCCGGTCTACTATTTACTAAAGTTAAACAACAAAATTATAACCCTTTTGGTCGACTCTACCGAACATGTTGTTGTTGAAGCCGACGCTGCAAATTTTTCACGCGAATACGCCATAAAAGGTTCGGGAGGTTCGCTTTTGGTTAAAGAGTTAGTTTTAAAATTAAACAAAACAGAACATAAACTCGATTCGCTGGAGGCATTAAATAAACTCTACATTGGAAATCCAAATTACGATAAATTAAAAGAGAAATGGAACAAAGAGTACACTGATATTATTCAGAAACAGACCGACTTCTCGACCAATTTTGTAATGAAACATCCGTTTTCGATGGCTAGCATTTATGCACTCTACCAAAAATTCAGAAAAGATGGAAGTTATGTAATAAAAGACCTGCAAACCATGCGTACCGCTGCATCGGCACTACATACTATCTACCCGCAATCCGACCATGTAAAAGCACTTTACGAAAATACCGTTCAACTCTTAAAGAATAAAAAATCGGCAGAGATGAAAAAATTTATTCAGGAAAAAGGTGCAAACAGCCCCGACATTGTTTTACCCGACCAAAATGGGAAAGAGATTGCGCTCTCGTCGCTCTCGGGAAAATTTGTGCTTGTACAATTTTGGGCGGCACAAGACCGTGGTTCGCGCATCTTAAATCCGGTTTTGGTTGAAGCATATAAAAAATACAAAAACAAAGGATTCGAGATTTACCAGGTTAGCGTAGACACCAACCGCATTGAATGGGTCGACGCCATCGACAAAGACAAACTTACCTGGATAAATGTTGGCGATATGGAAGGAAGCGTGCACGCTGTAAATGTTTACAACATAAAACAAATTCCTTATAACTATCTGCTCAACAAAGAGGGGGTAATTGTTGCAAAAAATCTTCAAGGTCCGGCACTTAACACAGTGCTGGCAAAATTTCTGAAATAAAACCAGGTTACATTTTTTAAGTTGAAAAAGCAAGCGAAAATATATTTTGCCTCCGACGTACATCTTGGAGCACCTGCACTAAGTAATAATCGCGAGCGCGAAACTCTTTTTGCAAACTGGCTCGACGAAATAAAAGAAGATGCTACACAGCTCTATCTTGTTGGCGACATTTTCGATTTTTGGTTCGAATACAAAAAAGTAGTACCACGTGGTTTTACAAGAATATTAGGACGAATTGCAGATATGGCCGACAGTGGAATTGAAATTCATTTTTTTATAGGAAATCACGATTTGTGGGCTTTCGATTATTTCGAAAAAGAGCTGGGAATTGCCGTTCACAGAAACGGAATTACAAAAGAAATTAACGGGCACAAATTTTTTATCGGGCATGGCGACGGACTTGATGCAACCGATAAAGGATATATTTTTATGCGAAAAATTTTTACAAACCGGTTTTTACACTGGATGTTTTCGCGACTACATCCCAACTTTGCACTATCTATCGCACATAAATGGTCGAAATCGAGCCGGCTGGCAAAAATTAACATTGACGATAAATTTGATGTAAATAATGAAGGAATGTATAAATTTGCCGAAGATTTTCTAAAAACAGAACCTGTCGATTTTTTTGTTTTCGGACACAGACATGTGATGTTAGACACAAAAGTTGGGAAAAATTCGAGATTTATTCTTTTGGGCGACTGGATAAAAAATTTCTCGTATGCCGTATTTGAAGGAGATAATTTTGAACTAAAAAGATATAAAATACAGAGTTGAATAATTAGGAGTTGGATATTATGAGCAAAGAGTTATACACCAGAATAATAGGTACCGGAAGCTACCTCCCCCCAAAAATTATTAAAAATAGTTTTTTTCAGAATCACGAGTTTTACGAGCTTTCGAAAAAGAAAATCGATAAATCAAACGAAGAGATTATTCGTAAGTTCAAGGAGATTACAAATATCGATGAGCGGCGCTACGTTGCCGACAATCAGGTAACTTCCGATATTGCAGCACTTGCCATTACCGATGCCTGCGAATCGGCCGGGATTACAAAAGAGAGCCTCGATTTTATAATTGTTGCCCATAATTTCGGCGACATTTACCACAAAAATGTGCGTACCGATATTTTACCCGGGCTGGCAAATAAAGTAAAAATGAAACTCGGCATAAAAGACCCAAAACCCATTTGCCACGACATAATTTCGGGTTGTCCGGGGTGGACACAAGCCATGATTGTTGCCGATGCATACATTAAAAGTGGTGCAATGAGACGTGGCGTTGTTGTTGGTGCCGATGTACTTTCGCGAATTTCTGACCCACACGACCGCGACTCGATGATTTATGCCGACGGTGCCGGAGCTACAATTGTTGAAGCCATTGAAAGCGACGAGCCCACCGGAATTCTTTCGCACGCAAGTCGTTCCGACTCGGTTCAGTTTGCCAGCCTTTTAACTTTGGGCGAGTCGAACAATCCCAATTTTAACGGGAATGATCTCTTTATTAAAATGGTTGGCCACAAGCTTTATATTTACGCAATTAACACTGTGCCGGGAGTGGTTAAAGAGAGCATCGAAAAAGCCGGATTAACACTAAACGACATTAGCAAAGTCTTTATTCATCAGGCAAACGAAAAAATGGATGAAACCATTTTAAACAATATATTTAAACTTTACGGCGAAAAAGATATTCCGGAGGGAATTATGCCAATGACAATTAACAAACTTGGAAATTCGTCGACCGGAACTGTTCCCACTGTACTCGATTTAGTTTTAAAAGGGAAAATGGAAGGACAGGAAGTAAACAAAGGCGACTACACCATTTTGGTCTCGGTGGGTGCCGGAATGAATATAAACTCGATAGTTTACAAATGGTAACGAGCTATTGAGAATAGTTGGAAAAGATAAAAAAAGCCGGTTCGATAAATTTCGAACCGGCTTTTTAATTTCTTCCAAATCAATACTACCAAATATAAGCCCGTTTTTCAACCGGAATAAACAGTTTGTCCTCTTTGGTTATATTAAAAGCATTAATAAAAACATCGAGGTTAAAAGGCGGAATATTTACTCTGGCTTCGCCCGGACTGTGAACATCCTCTTTTAAACGGCGCATCAACTCTTTATCTCTTATGTTTTGTCTCCAAACCTGAGCATAACCCAAAAAGAAACGCTGATCGTACGAAAACCCGTCGATTGGTTCCGGTATTTTATTGTTGAGTGCCATTTTATATGCATCAAACGAAATATTTAAGCCTCCGAGGTCGGCAATATTTTCTCCCATTGTAAGCTGTCCATCAACATGTAACGAATCGAGAACAGTGTAATTGTTATACTCATTTGCAAGAACTTCTGTTTTCTCTTTAAACTGTTTTGCATCCTCCTCTGTCCACCAGTCATTCAGGTTCCCATCTTTATCATATTGTCTGCCCTGATCGTCGAATCCGTGGGTCATTTCGCGCCCTATTACAACTCCAATGGCACCATAATTTACAGCATCGTCAGCATCTTTATTAAAAAATGGGGGTTGCAAAATACCTGCAGGAAATACAATTTCATTATTACTCGGATTGTAGTAGGCATTTACCGTTTGCGGTGTCATTCCCCACTCCGTTTTATCAACCGGTTTTCCAATCTTTTTTAAAGTACGTTCAAACTCAAAAGCATTGGCAGCACGAACATTTGCAAGATAACTTCCGGCAACAATATCAAGTTTCGAATAATCTCTCCATTTATCGGGATACCCTATTTTTACGGTTATCGCGTTCAGTTTCTCAATGGCTTTCTTTTTTGTGTCCCCGCTCATCCAGTCCAGCTTTTCTATTCTGGCGGCAAAAGCTTTTCTAAGATTCTCTACCAATGTTACCATTCGTTTTTTCGATTCGGGGGGAAAATATTTCTCCACATAAAGTTGCCCAAGAGCTTCACCCAATGCGCCCGAAGTATTTGCAAGCACTCTTTTCCAACGTGGTTTCATTGCCTGTTTCCCCGAAAGAGTTTTACCGTAAAAATCGAAATCCTGCTCTACAAAATTATCGCTCAAATAATTTGCCGAGCTATTAATAAGATTCCACAAAAGATAGGTTTTCCAATCGTCGAGCGAGTATTGTTGCATCATAGAACTCAGCCCTGTAAAAAAATTGGGCTGCCCCACATTAATGTCTCCGGGCTCGGGTAACCCAATGGTATTAAAAAACAGACTCCAATCGAATCCTTTAGAAATACCATTCAATTGAGTTAGAGTGAATTTATTATAATTTGCAATCGGATCGCGCAGCTCGAGTCGTGTTCTCGAGTTATTTGCCAATGTGGTTTCCATTTTAAGTACTGTCTCTGCTCGCTTGGTCGAAGTAGTATTCTTCTCGCCGGCTAACTGAAACATTTTAGAGATATGATTTTTATAATCGTTTCTCAATTTAACCGAATGGTCATCGTTATTTCTATAATAATCTACATCGGGCAATCCGAGTCCTCCCTGATAAAAATTAGCAATTTCCATACTGCTGTTTCGCTGGTCGGCAGTAGAGAAAAAATAGAACAGAGTTGATGCCCCCGCCTTGTGCATTTTTGCAATATATTGCTGAACAGCTTTTTTATTTGTTAGCGCATTAATTTCATCAATATCTTTTTGAATTGCTTTTACTCCAAGCTTCTCGATACGTAAAGTATCCATTCCACTGTTGTAAAAGTCTCTAATTTTCTGGCTCACACTACCTTTTTGGGCATCTTTCTCGGCCGAAACTTCGGCCACCAATTGTTTCAGTTGTTTCTGATTTTGCTCGTACAAAATAGTAAAAGCCCCGTACTGGCTGTATTCGGGAGGAATAGGATTTGCTTTCATCCAACCACCATTTACATACTTAAAAAAGTTATCGCCCGGTTTTACCGTCAAATCCATCGATTCGAGATTAATTGCTTTAGTAATCGCTTTGTCCGTTTTTTTTGCGCCGTTTTCGCAGGCACCGGCAAACAACAAAATAGTTATTGCCATTGTTACTACCTTTATTTTATTCATAATTCCTTTTATTTTTAACACTCTACAAA
>WGCT01000498.1 GCA_015493625.1 Draconibacterium sp.
GTGGTGATGAGGGATTGTTGCATGAAGGAATATTACTAATCCGGCAAGTAGTAATATTATAACTCCAACACTTTTCCGTAACCTATTCATATCAGTATAATTACTATTTTCTTCAATTCTCTGTACTCGTCTCCTCCCGCTGCAATAATTCCTAAAAACTTGTGAGAGAAACGTTTTATTAAAACGCAAATGTAATTAAAAAGTTTATGCAACCGGGTTGCAAACCTACTTGTCCGCTATCTCTTTTTATAAGTATCCGGATTAGTTGCAGCAAACGACCAGTTTTTAAAAAACTGTAATACTCGCTTTTTGTCGTAACCTTTATCCTTTTCTAAAAAAGCCGAATTTTGCGTATGAATGCGATTCCCGTTTTCATCGAGAATAACAAAAACCGGAAACCCAAATCGTTGAGGAAAATCTAATTTTTCCATCAATTCCTCTTGCCGGTTTTTTGTGTCGTAGCTAACTTTAACCACTTCGTAATTGGCTTCGAGATATGTTTTTAATTCGCTATTGTCGTTTACAAAGTTGTGGAATTTAATACACCAGGGGCACCAATTACCTCCAATCTGAAGAAAAACATGTTTGTGTTCAAGCGCCGCTTTCGATACAGCCTTTTTAATTTCGGCCTGCGCATTGGCGTTGGGGTTATAAACCTGAACTTTTTGCGAAAAACCTGTCGTTGCCAAAACAACAAGCAAAACAATAATGGTTAAATATCTCATATTAATCTCCTCTGTGTTATTTATCTCTCCAAACCGATTCTATTTTATAAACATCGAGTTTTACAACGCCCAACTCTCCTCCATTGGTGTACAAAATAACCTTATCGTTTTTTTCATCGGTCACAAAACAGTTCGAAGCAACTGCCTGCCCATCGTTTGCATAAATTTCAAGCGAAGTACGATCGAGTAAAATTTCAAGTTTAATATGGTTGTCGATTGGCATAAGTGGTATAATACTTCCTAAAACATTTAGTGTTCCGCGTTTTACATTGTATAAAACTTCAATGCCCCCTTGCTTTTTATCGCTCCGCAACATAAATCCAAAATTATCGGAGGTTTTTACGTCGAAATCGGCAACAATATGGAGACAGTCGCCACTAACTTTCTTTGTTTTATTTTCATCGAGTCCGGGAATTAAATCCTTGTTTTCCCATTTGTAATGTTTTTCGTGCAAGCTTTTAATCTCAGCAACCGGTGTGCGAGTTAATTTATATCCCGAAATAAATTTGGTTAATTTTAACTCATTCGGGAAACTCATTTGCCCGTTAAAAGGCATATTCGGAAATTTTGCACCGCGCATCCAGGCCAATTGAATTATTCGTTTATCATCAGTATTTTGACACGTTTGAAGAGCATAATAATTCTGTCCATAGTCACTTTTCATTCGCGGCGATTCGGCAGTAAATTTTTCACCGTCGAAACTACCCAGCAAGTAACTTCCATCGCGGTCGAAAAGAATCCATTTCTTTTCATCGGGACGATTGGTTACTTGAAACTCCACCAAATCGGAACTTCCCGAAAATCCATGAACATGACTTTTCAGCTCCCAATCGATTAAATTCCCGGAGGTATAAATTGAAATTCCCTGCGAAGTTTTTCTTTCAGACTCTTTGCGGTGGAGTAACAAAATCCATCTTTTTGAGGGTGCATACCAAAAAACTTTTGGCCCCACTGCACCATCGTTTTTATTGGTTTTAATAACCGGATTAACATCGAGTTTCTCCCAGGTAATCCCTCTGTCGGTGCTGTATGCAATTTTCTGATTGCATGTTTTGTCGGAGTAAAAAGCTACAAATGTCTTTTCCTCTCCAGTCTGTTTCCCCAATACATTTTCATTATCAATAATTACCGACCCCGAAAAAATATTACACTTTATTTCTCCTTTCTGCTTTAATCCTGAATGTAAGGCAACCGGTAAATGTTTCCAATGAACCAGATCGGTACTAACTGCATGACCCCAACTAAGTGCCTCTTCGTTCAAACTATTTGGATTGTATTGGTAAAACAGGTGGTACTTCCCTTTGTAAAACACCAAACCTGCCGGACTACCCTGCCAGTTCTTTTCGGGCGAAAAATGAAATTGTGGACGATAATTTTCGTTATAATATTTTTTATCCGACTTCAACGAAAGTAGCATAAAAGCAAGTAACACAGAGAGTAATGCTGTTGATAAAAATCTCATAAATATTTTTTAGAATGATTATTAATTGTGCCGAAACTATAAAAATTACTTGGATTTATAAAATCTATATTTTACTTTTATCGCTGCAAACCCATAAATAGAAACTGTCATTGAGGCAGAAGTTTTTGATAAATAGGTTTTGTTTGGACGCAAGACAGGAATCAAAAACAGATAATAACAAAATGAAATTGATGCTGAAGGCTCAATTATTATTGTATTGAAACAGGTTGTTACAAACCCGCTGATTCTAATTACAAACCCATAGAATCAGGCTAAGAACTTGTTGAGATAAAAAGAAGGATTAAATCGCTTTTCGGAGGACGTTTTCATTTTAACTGCTTTGGTACATTTTATTTACGGTTTGAAAATACAAACCCTAATAATATTGTAATGAAATTGAAATGGACGTTAATTTCATTCCTCTGCATTGTCGCCATTAGCAATGCCGCAGGACAAAAAAAAGATTTTGAAAATGAAGTAAAGGGAGAATTTCCCGTAAATCTCGCTCTCGACGAAGTACACAAATCGTTTACTCCGCCGCCACACTCTCTGCAATTAAAATCGGCCGTGAAGAAAAAGTGTGAAATCGTTGTTTCATACATCAATTTTCCGGACGAAGCAAAAGCAGCATTCGAATATGCTGTTTCAATTTACGAAGAAACACTAACATCGACAGTTCCAATCAGAGTTTCAGCCGAATGGAAAGATTTAAAAGGAAGCTACTTAGCACTTAGCGGACCGGCATCGTTTCATAAAAATTTTAACGATGCACCAATCTTAAATATTTATTATCCGGTTGCGTTGGCCGAAAAATTGTTGGGCAAAAGTATTAACGGCGAAAAAGATGCCGACATTATTTGCAGTTTTAACAACCAGAAGTCGTGGTATTTTGGCACCGACGGAAACACGCCAACAACAAAATACGATTTAGTAAGCGTTGTTTTGCACGAACTGGCTCACGGATTTGGAATCTCGGGCTTTTTAACCGATGAAGACGGTAAAGGGAAAATCAACAATAGAGGCAACAATCCAAGTGTTTACGATTATTTTATTTACAACGTTCATAATCAACAGATTACTGACAAATCGTTGTTTTCGAGCCCTTCAGTTCAGCTGCATCAACAGTTGGTTTCCGACAAACTTAATGTGAATTGCTCGACAAACTGCAGCATGAATAAAACAAAAGTTTATGCACCCACAACGTGGAAAAGCGGCGCAAGTATCTATCATTTAAAAAATGCACTAATGAAACCCTCTTTACGTAAAGGAGAGGCCATACACAATCCGGGAAACGATACCTATAATGTATTGTATAAATTAGGTTGGAACATTATTACACACCGGCTTCAAGAGCTGAAAGACTGTGAAAAAATGGCTTGTAAAATACCGGTTTGTACAAAATTTGCAACCAATGCTCAGCTAGAAAATTCAAAAGTGCAGGTTGTTTTTTCAACAAACTATTTCTCTTCAAAAGATTCGGTAACGTTAAAATACAACGAAGCAAGTAAAAAATTCGAAGGGCAACTTCCGCTTCAATCGTATGCCGGAAAAGTTCAGTACTATTTTAAATCAACTTTGGCCGACAATACAGTTATTACTCAGCCACGACAAGCACCTAAACGAATTCTAAATTTCACTATTGGTGCCGATAATTGTTCTCCAGCACTCCAACACAATCCTGAAAAGATTGTTTCGGCCACCCATCCCGAGATTAATCTTTCGGCAATTGCAACCGATAATTTAGGAATTAAAAACGTTACTGTTGAGTATAAAATAAATAACGTTCTTCAGGAACCTATTCAACTTTCGGCAAAAGCGAATGATGTTTTTAGCGGAAAACTAAACTTGCCGTGCACATTAAATTGTAACGATATTGTTGAGTATAGAATAGTTGCTAATGATAACTCGGCAAAAATGAATAAAACAGCTTTACCAAAAACAGGATTTTATAAAGTTCACCTTTTCAACCCGGAAGCTCCGGTAGAAAGTTACACAACCAATTTTAACTCGACCAACAACGATTTTATAACAACCGATTTCGAGGTAACAACACCTGCCGGATTTTCTGACGGAAATTTGCACACAAATCATCCATATCAGCTTTCGAATGTTGAAAACCAACGTTATAACCTGATTGCTCAACTAAACACACCGGTAATTCTGAAAGAGAACGGACGGATGTCATTCGACGAAGTTGTGCTGGTAGAGCCGGGTGAACCGGGAGTTAATTTTACCAATAAATATTTTTGCGATTTTGTTATTGTTGAAGGAAGTAAAGATAACGGTAAAACATGGCAACCTTTTATAGATGGATACGACTCGAGAGTAAATGCCGAATGGGAAACAAAATTCTCGAGCACCCTAAAAAGCAGTACTTCGAGTGCAACGGGACAAGAAAATATGTTTTGGGAAAACACAATAGACCTTACCAATAATAAATTTTTCTCGGCCGGCGACACCGTTCTTTTCCGTTTTCGTTTAGCTTCCGACAAATCGGTTTCGGGATGGGGATGGGCAATCGATAATTTAAAAATTCAAAGTATTGGAACCGGCAACAGCCCGGTTGCCGAAACCGAAATTGAGATTGAGCCAAGTGTCGCAATTTATCCAAATCCTTTTTCCGACAGACTATTTGTCGATTGTTCAAAATTAACAAATCCCAAAGAGGTGGTTGTTCAAATTAGAAATTTAACAGGAAAAACGGTTTATAGCGAAACAAAATACGATTCGGAATACAATCCACGGCTTCAAATTAATCTCTCCGGTATAACCTCAGGAATATATATTGCATCGGTTACCGATGCCGATTTAAACACCATTACACAAAAAATTATAAAAAACTAAAAAGATGAAAACATTAATGCTTGTTGCTCTTATGGCAGCTTTTATAGGATTTGTTGTTTCGTTGGTACTGTTTTTTAAACTGTTGGCATCAAAACGACATAGTTACGCACGAAGTAATACAAAATATTTTGGTGATTGATGTAACAAACCAACTTATTCCACGCTATTCATACTAATGGTAAATATGGATAAAAGTGGTCTAACTTGTATTAGGGTTAAAGATGCCGGAGTAATTTCCGGCATCTTTTTTATCTCTTTCAATATATTTAGCATAAAAAAAGCGGCATCAAAAAAAATTGACACCGCTTTAGAACCTGAAAACCAACTGAGCTTGTTGGTTGAATAGATATTGTTTTTTGAACGACTAACTGTTTTCATGGCTTTGAAACAGTTGTAATAACCATAACAAATGTTATGCCAGAAAAAATTACAGAATAAAGAATCCCGAGGCAAAACCTCGAGGAATTGTTTCGACTAAATTGCAGGAATTGTTTTCATTAGCAGGTCGATTACCTTCTCAACATTTTCATTAAATACTTTTAATACCTCCTCCCAACTCACCTCTGTTTCGTCGGTTTTCCAACAATCGTAATCGGTGCTAAGCGCAATTGCCGCATACGGAATTCCAATTTCGTTTGCCAAAATACATTCAGGTGCAATCGACATATTAATAACATCTGCTCCCCAACTACGAAACATATTCGACTCGGCACGTGTTGAAAAACGCGGCCCTTCGATAGTAATTACCGTTCCTTTTTTATGATAACTCAGATTAAGCTCATCTGAAATTTGAATTAGTTTCTCGCACAATTTATGGTCGAACGGATCGCCCATTTGTGTATGTTTTATTTCGCCATGAAGGAATATTTCGTGAAAAGTATTTTTCCGGTGTTTTGTAAAATCTATAAACTGGTCGAGAATGACAATATCTCCACGTTTTATCTCTTCACGCAAACTACCGCAAGCAGTGGTTGCTAAAATATGAGTGCAGCCTAGTTCCTTAATTGCCCAAATATTTGCCCGGTTATTTACCTGCGACGGAGGAGTTGAATGATTTCTGCCATGCCTCGACAATACCACAACCTCTACATTACCAACTTTACCAACCCTAAAATTCGACGAAGGGTTTCCGAATGGAGTTTCAACATTTATACTCTCTAAATGCTGAACGCGTTCCGGATTTTCAAGTCCCGAACCTCCTATTATTGCTACTTTAACCATAACTCCTCACTAAACTCAAACTCCAAAAATTCAATACATAAATTTGTCATTCGAGATTTACTATTTGTTATCTATTTTCTTGAACAGGTTTAAAATATTCTCCTTGTCGGCCTTACACACTCCACGTTCGGTAATTAGTCCGGTAACCAGTCGGGCAGGAGTAACATCGAATCCATAATTTACTGCATTACTTTTCTCCGGAATTAATCGAACACTTTTTTCGCCGTCGGTTGTCCATCCGGTAATTTCAGACACTTCGCTCGATTCACGTATCTCAATGGGAATATCGTTTATTCCGTTTTCAATTTCCCAATCGATTGATGTTGAAGGCAGTGCCGCATAAAATGGAATGTTATTATCTGAAGCTGCAAGTGCTTTTAAATAGGTGCCAATTTTATTTGCCACTTCGCCGGTAATTGTTGTGCGGTCGCTACCAACAATAACCAAATCAACCATTTTATGCTGCATTAAATGGCCGCCGGTATTATCGGGAATTACGGTGTGCGGTACTCCCTCTTCTCCAAGTTCGAATGCCGTTAACCGTGCACCTTGATTTCGTGGCCGCGTTTCGTCAACCCAAACATGAACCGGAATCCCTTTCAGGTGTGCTTTGTAAATTGGTGCAGTTGCCGTTCCCCAATCGATACACGCCAGCCAACCGGCATTACAATGGGTAAGAATATTTACCGTTTCGCCTTTTTTATCGTAAATTTTCTGAATGAGTTCTAACCCGAATTCGCCAATTCTTTCGCTAAATTCAATCTCTTTTGCTTTAATTGAGTTTGCTTTCTCAAGAGTCAGTTGAATTAATTCCGTATTCGATTTCTCATTCAAAATAAAACCGACCATTTCGTTTACCGCAAACGAAAGATTTACTGCCGTAGGCCGCGCCGCTTTTAAACAGCCGGCCTTTTCGTTAATATACTTTTCCAGATTATTGCCATCGTATTTTAAAAGAGCCAAATACATTCCATACGCCGCAGTTACGCCAATTAATGGTGCTCCGCGAACCACCATCTCCTGAATGGCAAAACAGGCATCGTCGACCGTTTTCAAATTAAAAATCTCGAACTTAAAAGGGAGTTTTCGTTGGTCGATAACCTGAACAATTTCCCGATTATCATTTTTTAGCCAAATTGTATGATATTGTTTATTCTGAATTCTCACAACCTGTTTCTATTTATTATATTAGCCACAAAAGTAGTAAAATGAAAGCTGATTTAACAGAGATAAAAAATATCATATTCGATTTAGGAAATGTAATTCTGAATCTCGATTTTGAAAGCTCGATAATGGCATTTAAAGAGTTAGGGTTAAAAGACGATGTATTAACAAACCACAGTGTTTTTCCCGACCCCTGTTTTTACGAACAGGAAGTTGGAACAATTACTCCGGAGGAGTTTCGCAAACGGGTGGTGAAGATTCTTAACGGAAAAAATGTTACCGAAGAGCAAGTAAATTTGGCTTGGTTAAAAATGGTTTTAGATATTCCTAAACACCGTATAACAGTACTGCAAAAACTTGGCAAGAAGTATCGACTTTATCTCTTTAGCAACAGCAATAAAATTCATATCGATAAAATTGACAAAGAGTTTAAAGAGCAATATGGATTTGAATTTTCGTCACTTTTCGAGCAACAGTACTATTCGCACGAAATTCACGTTCGAAAGCCCGATTTAAGTTCATTCGAAAAAGTGATTCAACTATCGGGAGTAAATCCGGAAGAGACTCTGTTTGTTGACGATTTAGAAGACAATATTAAAGGCGCTGAAAAGGCCGGACTAAAAACATTCTGGCTTAAAAACGGAATGGAAATGGCAGAGGTGTTCAGCTAATTTAATTGAGCTCACATACAATT
>WGCT01000499.1 GCA_015493625.1 Draconibacterium sp.
ATTTTTAGATAATACTCTTAAAAAAGCAATTACAGCTCTTTGGTTAAAGCCTGAGAAAATAACAATAGCTTTCTCTCTCATTTTTCCTTAATTACTGTTAATATTTGAACCATTGCTTCGCTATTCAAATCTGGATAAATAGGCAAACAAATTACTTGTTTTGCAATTTGTTCTGCCACCATCAAATTTTCCGGTTTTGCAGAATCTAGTCCTTTATACATTGGAAATTCGCTAATCAGTGGATAGAAATATCGCCTTCCGTAAATGTTATTTTGTTTTAATTTTTTATAAAGTTGGTTACGAGACATTCCATATTCTTTTTCGTTTATAAAAATAGGGAAATATGCAAAATTGGCATTGGTATTTTCGGCTTCGGGCAGAAATGAAATTCCTGTTATACTTTTTAATTCTTGTTTATAGGTTTCGGCAATTGTTCTTCGTTTTTCTATATTTTGCTTGTGGTGTTTTAATTGCAACAAACCCAGTGCAGCCTGCATTTCGTTCATTTTAGAGTTAATACCGGGTGCCATTACTGTAGTTTCGCCTGCAAACCCGAAGTTCTTTAGGTAGTCGATACGTTTTTTAGTTGTAGCATCGTGGCAAATTATTGCTCCGCCCTCCATAGTATTAAACACTTTTGTAGCATGGAAACTTAAAATAGATAGGTCGCCGTAATTACAAATGCTTTGTTTGTTATAATTTACCCCAAAAGCATGGGCAGCATCGTATATTACTTTTAAGCCGTATATGTCGGCAATTTCCTGAATGCGTTCTGTTTTACAAGGATTTCCGTACACATGAACGGGGAGAATTGCGGTAGTTTGCGGTGTAATGGCAGCTTCAATTTTCTCGGGGTCGAGGTTGCAGAATTCCGGTTCAATATCGACAAATACCGGTTTAATGTTATTCCATAACAGGCTGTGAGCCGTAGCAACAAAACTATATGGGGTGGTAATTACTTCGCCGGAAATACGTAAAACCTGCAATGCCGTTACCAGTGCCAGTGTTCCGTTAGTAAATAAAGAAATATATGGAACACCAAGAAATTTTGCCAGCTCCTTTTCCAGTTGCTTATGGAAGGGCCCATTATTGGTCAGAATTTTATTTTCCCAGATTTGTTCGAGGTAAGGGATAAATTCCTCCAAATCGGGTAAGGTAGGTTGAGTAACGTAAATGGGTTTATTTGTTTTATTCATTGTGTTTCGGTTTTATTAGTTTATCGAGAACAATAGACTTTATGTATTTGTAATCTCCGAATTTAGTTAACTCGCAAATTAACAGAGTTAAAAAAGCCCCTGAAATAATTTGAATAATTAGTAATAAAATTGGAGATTTAATTCCTGCAAAGTTAAGACTAAAAACAGTTCCGCCAACAACCAAAGCAAGTATAAACGATGGCAGTATATCTTTTACTTGTTGAGTAAAAGAGTATCCAATTAATTTTCCTGACCAATAACTATTTAAATAGTATGCAATAATTGTATTTACCATCATTCCAAGAATCATAATTTTTATACCAAAAACTACCCCGATTATTATAGTAGGTATGGCAAGTATTTTTTTTATTATTTCGAGTTTAAGAAATAGATCGCTTCTGCCCTGTACATTAAGCATATTGAGGTTTAGGGCTTGTAGTGGATAAAACATCCCCACAAAACAGAGCATTTGAAGGTAGATAACAGAGGGTAGCCATTTTTCTCCTATTAGGGTTAAAATCATTGGTTTTGCAACGGCAGCCATGCCAAACATTAAAACAAAGGTAATTAGCATTGTGCTCCGTATTATTTTTTTGTACGCCAATTTTAATTTTGGAATATCGTCTTGTATTGAGGATAGAATGGGGTATGTTACCCTTCCTATAATTCCGTTTATATTTTGCGAAGGCAAGTTTTTAAATTGGTCGGCACGTGTGTAATATCCTAATTCAGCAGCAGAAAAATATTTTCCGATAACAAGTAGGTAAATATTCCGGTATGTAGTATCAATTAGTCCGCTAATTAATAATTTACCTCCAAATGAAAACAGTTCTTTAAAAGATTGTTTGCTAAATGCCCAAAGTGGTTTCCATTTTGCCCAAATCCATAAAAACAGAGAGTTTAAACCAAACCGACTTAAGGTAAGAGCAACAAGGCTCCAGACACCATAATCTAATAAAGCCATTGTAATGGCAATTATGCCTGAGCCAATTGAAGCAACTATTGTAACTTTTGTTTGTAGTTTAAAATTAATTTCTTTTGTTAATATCGTACGTTGAATTATTCCAAATGCGTTAAGTATTAATCCAAATCCTAATACTTGCAGCAGCATTTTTAATTGCGGCTCGTTAAAGAA
>WGCT01000500.1 GCA_015493625.1 Draconibacterium sp.
AGCGCTTTCTCCATTTCCTTATTTGTCAGCATTCCAAAATCGAGCATCTCTTTGCCATGTACCGGCGAAACACCGTCGGGGCAATTGGTAACCAGTAAAATTTCTCCACCTTTTTTTACGGCGAGTGCGGCCGAAAATAGTCCTTTGTTAGCTTGTGTCATATCGGCATCGTGGTCTCTGGTATCCGAAACAATTAAATCGGCATACTCCGGTACTTCAACAAAATAGGCCTTTTTTGCAATTTCTACACCACGGCGGTGAGCTTCAATGTAATGTCCGCCAACAATTCCGATGGGGTTGTCATCGGCATTTAAAATGGCATTTAAAATTACAAACGGCTCGGCAGTTTTGGCTAACTCTTCCATCAGTTGGCGCGGAAGTGTGTCGGTAACACCAATTGCCTGTTTGGTGTCGAGTGCGCCCACAACGTGCATATGGTGCACCGTGTCTTCGCCGGCAACACCCGGAAGTAACATTTTTGCACCGCCCGAAAAACCTGCGGGCATGTGCGGAACAAGTGTCCCTATTGCAATTCTTACATCGGCTTCGAGTACATGTTTATTGATTAAGATTGGTGCACCGTCTTCGAAACTGCCCATCTGTTTCAGATGAGTTTTGTCGAAAAAATGGTGGTCCATCGAACGGTAATCTACGAAATATTTATCCGATAATCGTGCCCGTTTCTCTTTTTCTGTCATTAACCGGTGCGAGCCCGAAGCAAACATAAAAAAGATGTTCTCTTTTTCGATCCCCTCTTTTTCTAAAGCAGGCATTAAATACGACAGAATTTCGGCAGTGGGAGTTGAACGTGTATAATCGTCGACAATAATTGCAACCGTTGTTTTATCGTTTTTTGTGATGAATGGTTTGAGTGTGTTTATTGTATCGGTAACCGCTCTGTTAAAATCGGCAGCATCACATTTCAGCGATGCGTCGTTCGACAGTCCTGCATCGAACAGGAAGAGTTCCGGATTTAAATCAGGTATTGGTTTTTGTTTATTTGAATTCATCGTTACTTTTTTACTTTTCTTCTTATTTTTTTATATATCTGAAAACTTTTACCGAATGCGGTGTAATATCAATATACTGTGTGCTTTTTTCGGTGTTTAACTCTTTATGTTCCCACAAATCTCTCACTTTATAATCTTCAAGTTTATAGGGTTTCAATTTCCAATAGGTACTGTTAACCTTTAGAAGAACATCGAAATCAACCTGGACATTTTTAATCTCATCACTGCGATTTAGTAAACAAACAGCTCTTTCGTTGTTGCCAAGTTCTTTAATCCATATTTCATAATCGCCATTATCTCTGTAGCAAAATCCCTGTTTGCCTAATGTGTCCTGATCCAATGCGATAATCTCTTTATTTGTAAGGATTTCCTTCGTTTCAGTACTCATTGTCCGAATGTCGTTGCCTGTTATTAATGGGGCAGCCAACATACACCAAAGCGAGAAATGCGTTTTATACTCTTCGTTTGTCATTCCTCCATTTCCCACTTCAAGCATGTCGGGGTCGTTCCAATGCCCCGGTCCGGCATATTTTTCAAGTCCTTTTTGTTTATCAAATATAATTAGTAAAGAAGCCCATCGATCTTTAATATCCCAATATGTTCGCCATAAATGTCCAACATCTTTTCCCCATTCCCAAGGCTGCTGAAAACCCCAATCACAAATGCTAAAAACAATTGGGCGACCAGCAGCGTAAATTGCATCGCGCATTGTAGTGTATGAACTTTTTGCGTGTTCTTGTGAAGAGCCGGCAGTTTTAATATCCTTGCCGGTGGCATAACACCAATCGTATTTTAAATAGTCAACTCCCCATCTTGCATATGTGCGTGCATCCTGAAATTCGTTTCCTCGTCCACCCGGTCGTCCCTGACAAGTGTATATTCCTGCACATGAGTATATACCAAATTTTAACCCTTTGGAGTGAATATAGTCGGCAAGGTATTTCATGCCGTTGGGAAACCGTTCTTCGTCAACCATTATTTCCCCATTCTCATCTCTGCCAACCTGCCAGCAGTCATCAATAACCACGTATTCATAACCAGCAGCTTTCATTCCACTGCTAACCATCTCATCGGCTATTTCCATAATCAGTTTCTCGCTAACATCGCACCCAAACTTGTTCCAGCTGTTCCATCCCATCGGCGGAGTTTGTGCTAAATCATCAAATTTCTGCGCTGATAAATTCGAGCAATAAGAAAAAGCTACAATTAGTAAAAAAATATTCTTTATCATTTTTATTTATTTTAAATATGGAACAACAAATGTGGAAGCACGCAATCGTCCAATAGTTTTTCCCATGTTTTTACGACTTTCGACAAATTGTTGAAGGTCGTCAACATAGTCAAAATTCATCTTTTCAGCCTCATCTTTTGTGATGTTTGGCGAGTGTAAAAACAGTTTTTCTTTTTCGCGAACCACATTATTATGAAACACTTCTATTGCCGACATCGGGTATTTTATTTATTTTACTTGTATTCATTTTTATATACTATGTGCATTGTACCTCTTGTACAGAGA
>WGCT01000501.1 GCA_015493625.1 Draconibacterium sp.
GTATTCTAAACCTGATTATTGGTGTTATTCTTCTGGCGTTGAAGAAGTGAGAATGGTATGTTGAAAAATAATATTTAAAATTAAAGCCATTCTCGAATTAAGAGAGTGGCTTTTTTTAATTAAATATTTTACAAAAATTTAGAAATAAAAACTTAATAACAAATAAGATGAGCGACAGACTTTACATTTTCGACACAACCTTGCGCGACGGCGAACAAGTTCCGGGTTGTCAATTAAACACAGTAGAAAAGATTGAAGTTGCAAAAACGTTGCAAGAATTGGGAGTTGACGTAATTGAAGCCGGCTTTCCCATTTCTAGCCCCGGCGATTTCGAATCGGTAGTAGAACTTTCGAAAGCGGTTACCTGGCCAACCATTTGTGCCCTTACCCGCGCGGTTGAAAAAGACATTGACGTAGCCGCCGAGTCGCTAAAATATGCAAAAAAAGGACGTATTCACACCGGAATAGGAACGTCTGATTTTCATATTTATCATAAATTACACTCCAATCCCGATGCCATTATCGAGCGTGCTGTGGCTGCCGTAAAATATGCAAAAAAATATGTCGAGGATGTGGAGTTTTATGCCGAAGATGCCGGACGTACCGACAATGTTTATTTGGCAAAAGTAATTGAAGCAGTAATAAAAGCAGGTGCAACCGTTGTAAATATTCCCGATACAACAGGGTACACTCTTCCAAACGAATTTGGAGAAAAAATTAAATTCCTTACCGAGAACGTAAAAGGAATTCACAACGCAATTATTTCAACACATTGCCACAACGACCTTGGAATGGCGACTGCAAATACGGTTTCAGGAATTATGAATGGTGCCCGTCAGGCCGAAGTTACCATTAACGGAATTGGCGAACGCGCAGGAAATACCTCGCTCGAAGAGGTGGTAATGATTCTGAAAAGTCGCTACCAAACATTAAATATTGAAACCGGAATTAATACAAAAAAAATATATGGAGCCAGCCGTTTGGTTTCTACCCTTATGAATATGCCGGTTCAACCTAATAAAGCAGTTGTTGGGCGAAACGCCTTTGCACACTCGTCAGGCATTCATCAGGATGGTGTATTAAAAAACCGCGAAAACTACGAGATTATGGACCCGGGCGACGTGGGAATAAACGAGTCGGCAATTCTTTTAACAGCTCGAAGTGGCCGCGCAGCATTAAAGCACCGGTTAGAACTCCTTGGGTTCGAATTCAGCAAAGAAAAATTAAACGAGATTTACGAAGAGTTCCTGCTTCTTGCCGATAAGAAAAAAGATATTCGCGACGACGATATTGCCCTTTTGGTTGGCGATGCAACCCGCAAAGAACGACGCATAAAATTAAATTACCTGCAAGTGGTTACCGGTAAAGATTTAAAACCAATGGCAAATGTTACACTCGATATTGCAGGCGAAAAATTTACTGCAACATCGTCGGGCAACGGACCGGTTGACGCTGCAATTAAGGCGGTAAAACAAATTATTCATCGACAAATTATTATCGAAGAGTTTTTAGTGCAGGCAATTACACGAGGCAGCGACGATATTGGAAAAGTACATATGCAAATAGAGTATAATAAAAATATCTTTCACGGATTTGGCGCACATACCGATATTATTACAGCCTCGGTTGAAGCCTATTTAGATGCTATTAACAAACTTCCGGTTACAAAATAGCTTAGGTTTCAACGTTTAAAGAGGTAAATAAACGTAGTAATAAACAGGATTTTAGTTAAGAAAATAAAAATCAAAATATGACATCAAAAACATTATTCGATAAAATTTGGGATGCACACGTTGTTAAAGAGGTTGAAGGTGGCCCGAATGTATTGTATATCGACAGGCATTTTATTCACGAAGTAACAAGTCCGGTGGCATTTTTAGGCCTAAAAAACCGGGGATTAAAAGTATTTCGTCCCAACCAGACTACGGCAACTCCCGACCATAACGTGCCTACAATTAACCAACACATTGCAGTAAAAGACGAACTTTCGCGTACTCAGCTCGAAATGTTAAAAGCCAACTGTACCGAACACGGAATTGTTCATCACGATTTGGGAAGCGAAGGACACGGTGTAGTTCATATTATTGGCCCCGAAATGGGACTTACACAACCCGGAATGACGATTGTTTGTGGCGACAGTCACACATCGACACACGGTGCGTTTGGTGCCATTGCTTTCGGAATTGGAACCAGCGAAGTGGAGATGGTTTTGGCAAGCCAGTGCATTATGCAGCCCAAACCAAAAAAAATGAGAATTAGCGTAAACGGAAAACTGGCAGAAGGAGTTACGGCAAAAGATATTGCGCTCTATATAATTTCACAAATATCAACCAGCGGCGGAACCGGCCATTTTATCGAATATACCGGGTCGGCAATAAAATCGCTTTCAATGGAAGGCCGTATGACACTCTGCAACCTCAGTATTGAATGTGGTGCACGCGGAGGAATGATTGCCCCCGACGAAACAACATTTGAATATGTAAAAGGTCGGAAATATGCGCCAAAAGGGGCAGAATGGGATAAAGCCGTTGAAAAATGGAAAGAGTTAAAATCAGACGATGATGCAGTTTTCGATACCGAATTAACATTCGATGCTGCCGATATTGAACCAATGATTACCTACGGAACAAATCCGGGAATGGGAATGGGAATCACTCAAAAAATACCAACAACCGACAGAATGGTTGGCAGCGACAAAACATCGTTCGAAAAATCGTTGCAATATATGGGTTACAATGCCGGCGAAGCCATTAAAGGGAAACCGGTTGATTATGTATTTCTTGGAAGTTGCACCAACGGACGAATTGAAGATTTCAGAGCATTTACCAATTTTGTGAAAGGGAAGAAAAAAGCTCCCAATGTTACAGTTTGGTTAGTTCCCGGTTCAAAACAGGTTGAGAAACAAATAAGAGAAGAAGGCTTGGTTGAGATTTTAGAAGAGGCCGGTTTTAAATTGCGCCAGCCCGGTTGTTCTGCCTGTTTGGCAATGAACGACGATAAAATTCCTTCCGGAAAATATTCGGTATCTACATCGAACAGGAATTTCGAAGGCCGGCAGGGACCCGGTGCACGAACACTTCTTGCAAGTCCGTTAACAGCGGCAGCTGCAGCAGTTACAGGAGTAATTTCCGACCCACGAGAATTGAAATAAAAAAACAGCAAAAACAGATAAAATGGCATACGATAAATTTTCAACAATAACATCGCCGGCAGTTCCACTTACAATAGAAAATGTGGATACCGACCAGATTATACCCGCACGATTTTTAAAAGCTATTGAGCGCAAAGGATTTGGCGACAACCTTTTTCGCGACTGGCGGTTCGAAAAAGATGGCAGTGAAAAAGCCGGATTTCCAATAAACAATAAAAAGTATTCGGGTAAAATTTTGGTTGCCGGTAAAAATTTCGGAAGCGGTTCGAGTCGCGAACACGCTGCATGGGCAATTTACGACTACGGATTCCGCGTTGTGGTATCGAGTTTCTTTGCCGATATTTTTAAAGGGAATGCCCTAAATAACGGATTGCTTCCGGTTGTGGTAACTCCTCAATTCCTTCAAAAAATATTCGATGCTATTGAAAAAGACCCGGATACAACGTTTGAAGTAAATTTGGAAAAGCAAACATTTACAATTAAACAAACCGGAGAAACCACCGATTTCGAAATAAATCCGTACAAAAAACATTGTTTACAAAACGGGTTAGACGATATTGATTATTTGGTTGAAATGCAAAATGAGATCGAATCATTCGAAGCAGCAAAATAAAAAAAACAAAAAATGACAGGCAGAACAGTTGACATAAAAGGGAAGCACCTGATAATTATGGACACTACTCTTCGCGATGGTGAACAAACATCGGGCGTTTCGTTTAGCGAAGGCGAAAAACTTAGTGTAGCAAAAGTACTGCTTAAAAGTGTTGGTGTAGACCGAATAGAAATTGCATCGGCAAGAGTTTCGGAAGGCGAATTCAGAGGCACAAAAAGGGTTATGAAATGGGCAGCCGAAAACGGGTTCCTCGAGAAAGTTGAGGTACTTGGATTTGTGGATGACAAAATTTCGTTGCAATGGATTGCCGATGCAGGCGGAAAAGTAATTAACCTGCTTTGTAAAGGGTCGCTAAAACATGTTACCAAGCAGTTAAGGAAATCGCCCGAGCAACATGTTGCCGACATTGAAAAAGTTTTGACCAACGCGGCCGAAATGGGAATTAAAGTAAATATCTATCTCGAAGACTGGTCGAACGGAATGCGAAACTCTAAAGAATACGTTCATTTTATGATTTCGGAACTGAAAGACAAAAACATAGAACGTATTATGCTTCCCGACACACTGGGTATTCTAGACCCCGATGAAACCTACGATTTCTGTAAAGAAATGATTACATCGTTTCCGGAAGTTAATTTCGATTTTCATGCTCATAACGATTACGACCTTGCCATTGCCAACGTTTTTCACGCCATAAAAGCGGGAATTAATTGTGTACACACCACTGTAAACGGGTTGGGCGAACGGGCAGGAAATGCCCCCCTTTCGAGTGTTATTGCAACAATAAAAGACCACCTGAAAATGAAAACCAACGTTAACGAAAGCGAACTCAACAAAGTTTCGCGATTGGTTGAAACATTTTCGGGAATTCGTATTCCAACAAACAAACCGTTAATTGGTGAATTTGTTTTTACGCAATGTAGTGGAATTCATGCCGATGGCGACAGCAAAAACAATCTCTATTTCAACGAGTTATTGCCCGAAAGGTTTGGAAGAATAAGACAGTATGCGCTAGGGAAAACCTCGGGGAAAGCCAATATTAAAAAGAATCTACAAAACTTGGGCATTGAACTCGATGCAGAGTCGTTAAAAAAAGTGACACAAAGAATTATTGAACTTGGCGATAAAAAAGAGTCGGTTTCGAACGATGAACTCCCTTACATTGTTGCCGATGTATTGCAAAACGATTTTGTTGAACAGAAAATTAAAGTACTCAATTACTCGGTAAATTATACCATGGGACTGCGGCCGGTTGCCAACGTAGCACTGGAAATTGACGGAAAACAATACGAGGAGTTCAGCGATGGTGACGGCCAATACGATGCCTTTGTAAAATCGCTTCGAAAAATATACAAGCGTCTTGGTAAGAACTTCCCAAAATTAATCGATTACGTTGTAACTATTCCTCCGGGTGGAAAAACCGATGCACTGGTAGAAGCGGTTATTACTTGGAAAAATACAAATGAATTTAAAACAAAAGGGTTAGACCCCGACCAAAATACGGCTGCTATGAAAGCAACCATTAGAATGTTAAACATTATAGAAAATGATTTTAATCCCGGAATTTTTGACAAATTAATGGGTGCAATTTCGTAAAACAAAATACATATAGATAAAACAACCACGATTAAAGAGTTAGCACAAAAGAGAATGATTATAATTTTCTTGTCTTGATTCTTGTATCGTGATTCTAAATTTTCAAACAAATGAAACTGAATATCGCAATTCTTCCGGGCGACGGAATAGGACCGGAAATCGTTGAGCAGGCAATGAAAGCTGTTAAAGCTGTTGCCAACAAATTCAATCACGAATTAACTTATGAATACGGAATAACAGGTGCCTCGGCAATAGACAAAGTGGGCGACCCCTACCCGCCCGAAACGCACGAACTCTGTATGAAATCGGACGCAGTTCTTTTTGGTGCAATTGGTGACCCGAAATTCGACAACAACCCAAAAGCTAAAGTTCGCCCCGAGCAGGGATTACTTGCTATGCGGAAACAGCTCGGCCTTTATGCAAATATTCGTCCGGTAGAAACATTCGAGTCGTTATTACACAAATCGCCGCTAAGAAGAGATTTGGTTGAAGGTGCCGATTTTGTCTGTATTCGCGAATTAACCGGAGGTATTTATTTCGGCGAAAAGGGAAGAAAAGACAACGGCAACACAGCCTACGACACAAACACCTACACCCGCGAAGAGATTGAACGCATATTAAAACTGGGCTACGAATTTGCTGCAAAACGCGGAAAAAAATTAACTGTTGTCGATAAGGCCAATGTTTTAGAAAGCTCGCGTTTATGGCGCGAAGTGGCACAAGAAATGGAACCCGATTATCCTGAAATTAAAACAGAATATATGTTTGTCGATAATGCGGCAATGCAAATTATTCAGTGGCCTAAAAACTTCGATGTAATGGTTACCGAAAATATGTTTGGCGACATTCTTACCGACGAAGCCAGTGTTATTACCGGCTCGTTAGGACTGCTACCATCGGCTTCAATGGGAATTCATACGTCGGTTTTCGAACCCATTCACGGTTCGTATCCACAGGCTGCCGGCAAAGATATTGCCAACCCCATTGCAACGATTCTTTCGGCAGCAATGTTGTTCGAATATGCATTCGATTTAAAAGAAGAGGGAAAAGTAATTCGCGATGCTGTTAACGCTTCACTAACACAAAAATTTGTTACCGAAGATATTGCCGAAGGACAAGCTTACAAAACTTCGGAAGTTGGCGACTGGATTGCCAATTATATTGCTAAAAATTAAATTGCCTTTATTTTATCCTGCAAAAATGCCGGAGATGTTTATTGAAAGAAAGAACCGCTCTTTTAGAGGACGGTTCTTTTTTTGTTCACATTAATTTGTTTAAACATTGCAATATTTTTTTAAAAATGTTGTTAATAAAATAGGTAAAAAGCAGTTCTTTTGCGTAACATTAAATCATTATACTAATTGCTTATTTCAAAATATAAATATTCAATTCTGTTATTCCTCTTCGTTTTAATGGGAGTAACAACTCGTTCGCAAAACATTAGCGGGCTGAATATTGGTGTTGAATTTGGAGCATCTCGGTTTATATTTGAAACCCCCACCGATTTTTCAAAAAAAATAATTGAATTCGATAATAAATTTGGGTTTACAACCGATGCCGAACTATCGAAATATTTTTCAGAGCGCTGGGAACTTGGAATAGAAATTAACTATGCAACGTTAAACGGCGAATCGCAAAACACATCGTTTTCGGCTGTTGGTCACCACGTTGCATTAGATAATTTAAAGAATAAGCCGGTTGAATACAACAATCGTTTATTGGGACAAAAAGTATTCACTCGTTTCTATTTTATTCCTTTAAATACCACTTACAAAAAAGTAAGCGGCTACCCATTTATAAGTGCCGGCATAGGAATTTTAAATTATAAGTCGAAATTCAAATACATCGATGCTGCACCCAACGATATTATTTTCGGGAAAGGATACGATGGTTTCACAAAATTATCAACCGCTGTTTATTCATTGGGTGGAGGATTAAAAATTTCGTGGTCGTCGAAACTGTTTATCCTCACATCAATCAACTACAATTTTGTTAACTACGGCTTTCTCGATGTAATGCACAATTACGATGACAAAGGAAACAAAATGGATATTATTGGAATGTACTCCGACTTTAAAGTGGGTATTTTTTACAGTTTAACTCCGCTTAAAGTTTCGCAAAAGAGAGGTAGCGACAAAAAAAACAGCAGAAGTAAAAAGGGAAGAAAGAAACAAAAATCGAAAAGCGATAAATATTTACCTTTTGCCCGATAATTTGGCCTAAATAACTTAAATTTAAACAATTTGGGCTAATCTATTTGCATTATGAACAACCTTAGCAAAGCAAACAAGAAAGTGATTGTAAAGCGGTTCGAAAACACATTTGCACTATGGTTTCAAAACTCAAAGTCGTTTTTACTTTTGAAAGAACCGGCATTCGATGTTTTTCAAAATTATGTTGAAGGTGTGCCGGTGGAAAATATTACAAAAATGTGCAAAAAAAAGTATGGGCACTTAGAAAGTAATATTCCTCAGTTTGTAAATGAAATTATTCAACACATTCAATATTACCTTAACCCTGCCAACAACAATAATATCTCGCAAAAAGAACTTGTAACGGCTTCTGTCAGTCCTAAATCTGTTTTATCGCCAATAAACTATAAAACCGGAAAGAAAATAGTATCGGTTTATTATGGAAGCGAGCGTATTAAATTTGCCATTCACCCATTAATTGCTCATCTCGAAACAAACAAGAACGAAAAATTACAACATAAGTTAGAATGTTTTGAAAACAACGGTTTATTAATTTCGAAATACAATGGAAAAGTAATAGAAGCCTTTCGAACAAGCGATGTGGAATATTTTACGGGGGGAGTACGTCAGTTAATGTACAGCATTTTATACAATACCTATTACAACAACTGGATGAGTATGTTACACGCCTCGGGAATAACTGCCGGCAACAGGGCAATCCTCTTTTCGGCAGCAGCAGGTAGCGGCAAAAGTACAATTTCGGCAATTTTAAAAGCACACGGCTACGGCTTTCTAGGCGACGATTTTATTGCCACCGGCAAAAACGGAAATGCCTTTGCTTTTCCGGCAGCCATATCAATTAAAGAGGGGTCGGTAAAAATACTATCGGAGTTTTATCCTGAGTTGACAAATGTGCAAACGGTTAAAACATTTATTGGCAAATCAGTTAAATACATCCCTGTGTTCAATCTTATTAACGAGTGGGAAAAAGGAACGCCTGTAACCGCTTTTGTTTTTGTTCAATATAGCAAAAGCGGAGAGTTTATTTTCGAGAACGTAAAAAAAACAGACGCGCTACAACTGCTGCTAAAAGAGACTTGGGTAAATCCTGAGCCGGAAATTGTAACCCGTTTTTTAAATTGGGTCGAAGAAACTCCTTTTTTTAAACTTCAGTATTCGCACACGCAACAGGCACTCGATGCGGTAAAACAAATTTTAACGACATTACCTACCACGTATTAAACGGAAATTGCGTTAAATAGGAGTTAAAATAGCGTGGGTCGTTAGATACTTCCTTCTCAATCCAAACGGGCAACTCAACCTCTTGGTCTTCACTTTTTAACTCTACTTCGGCAAGAAGCAATCCACTGTTTTCCGCTTTAAACACATCTATTTCCCATACAACTTCTCCCCTCTTTTCCAAATATCTTGTTTTTTTAACCGGTGTGTTTTCACACAATTCCAGTAAAACAACGGCATCGGTTACAGGAATTTCGTACTCCATCTCAATACGTTTAATTCCAACCGGCTTTCCTTTAATGGTAAGAAATGCATTTTCACCGGCAACCCGAACCCGAATAGTCCGTTCGGCATCAGTGGACAAATACCCCTGAATCATTGTAGTACCCGCCCCTACCGGATTCCATTTTTCTTTATTTACTAAAAATTTTCTCTCTATTTCGTACATAAATTAACTTTAATAAAAAAGCATTTCAAATCTACATAAAAATTTAGTGTTTCGTTTTAGAACAAGTATGCAAAGCTTCAAAACATAAGCACCAACATAGCAGATTGTTTTCAAG
>WGCT01000502.1 GCA_015493625.1 Draconibacterium sp.
GAAACAGCAATGCCCTATTTTAAAAAGGTGGTCAGCAGCCGCAATCTTTATACTCCACTTCGAAAAACAAACTATCGCAATTTCCTTATTTCGAAAAATAATTTCGAGATATTCTTAAAAGAGAAAAACATTCTCGATTACATGAATTTTTATAAACGGGTATATTTGGGAAAATAATCCGCTGATTAAAAAACTTCGCAGGTTAAAGTTTGTTAACTATATACTAATCCTGCGCTTTGCAAGTTTTATAAATACAATTAAAAACAGTTAAATGAATAAGCCACGAATTCTTTGGACAGACGACGAAATAGACCTTTTACGCGCACACATAATTTTTTTAGAAGAGAAAGGTTACCAAGTAGATATTGCCAACAATGGAACCGATGCCATTGAAAAAGTAAAAGATAATTTTTACGACATCATTTTTTTAGATGAAAATATGCCGGGACTAACCGGCCTGGAAACTCTTACACAGATAAAAACAATTTCTCCAAATATTCCGGTGGTAATGATTACCAAAAGCGAAGAAGAGAATATAATGGATGAAGCAGTGGGGGCGAAAATTGCCGACTATTTAATAAAACCGGTTAATCCGAAACAGATTCTGCTATCGCTGAAAAAAAATATCGACCAAAAACGACTGGTAACCCAAAAAACAACATCGGCATACCAAATGCAGTTTGGGCAAATTGGAATGCAAATAAGCGACCGGCTTACTTTCGACGAATGGAAAGATATTTATAAGAAACTGGTACACTGGGAGATAGAACTAAGCGACTCGGAAGACTCGACAATGGACGAGATTCTTGCCATGCAAAAAGACGATGCGAATAAAGCTTTTTTTAAGTTCGTTAAAGAGCACTATGCAAACTGGTTTACAAGCACCGACGACGATCGCCCGCTACTATCACCCGATATTTTTAAACAGCGTGTTTTCCCTCACCTCGATGCCGGTAAAAAAACGTTTGTACTGGTTATCGACAATCTCCGCTTCGACCAGTGGCGGATTCTAAGTTCGGTATTTAATAACTATTTTCGCACCGACTCGGAAGAGCTCTATTGCGGAATTCTTCCCGCAGCAACAATGTATGCACGCAACGCCATGTTTGCCGGATTAATGCCTTCGGAAATAGAAAAATTATACCCCGAACTTTGGGCAGACGACGATAACGAAGGACATAAAAATAAACACGAGGAGGAGTTAATAAGAAGACAACTTAAACGGTTTGGAAGAAAAGAGAGCCTCTATTTCGAAAAAGTTTCGGGAGTAAAAAAAGAGCGTTGGGTAGCCGAAAACCTGAATAATATTTTAGAAAACGACCTTTCGGTAATGGTTGTAAATTTTGTTGATATGATTTCGCACGCACGTACCGAGATGGATATGATACGCGAACTGGCAAACAACGAAAAAGCGTATCGCTCAATTACGCTAAGCTGGTTTCAAAACTCATCGTTACTCGAACTGCTGAAAGGATTATCGGAAAGCGACATTCGCGTTGTTGTTACTACCGACCACGGTGCAATACGTGTAAACAATCCGGTAAAAGTTATTGGCGACCGCGAAACAAATACAAATTTGCGTTATAAACTGGGCAGGAATCTAAACTACAAATCGAAAAATGTTTTTGAAGTGCGCGACCCGCGAAAAGTTTTCCTCCCCTCGCGAAATGTAAGCACCAGTTATATTTTTGCAGGAAATACCGATTTTTTTGCCTATCCGAACAACTATAATTACTATGCAAACTATTATAAAGATACTTTTCAGCACGGCGGTATTTCTATGGAAGAGTTAATTATTCCGGTTATTACACTCTCGCCAAAAAATAGTGCCATTGGCTAACTGCCTTTTCGCATCTGAGCATAAAGTTTATTGGCAAAAATAAAATCGTTTAGCTTTTTGTTATTCGAATTTAAGATTTCGTTTTTGGTGCCCACCCACTCTTTCTTTCCTTCGCTAATAAAAAGGATTGACTCGCCAATCTCTATAACCGAGTTCATGTCGTGGGTGTTAATAATAGTAGTCATTCCAAACTCCTTTGTAAGACTCTGAATCAGTTTATCGATAACTGTTGCTGTTTCGGGGTCGAGCCCCGAGTTGGGCTCATCGCAAAAAAGATATTTCGGATTCAGTGCAATGGCACGTGCAATAGCCACCCTTTTCTGCATACCCCCGCTAATTTCGCTGGGGTTTAACTGAAATGCCTTTTGCGCAATGTTTACATGGTCGAGACAAAATGCAACTCGTTTGCTTTTTTCGGCTGCACTCATTTTTGTAAACATATCTAACGGAAACTGAACATTTTCTGCTACCGAAATACTGTCGAAAAGTGCACCGCCCTGAAAAACCATCCCAATTTCCTGCCTCAGTTTTTTTCTCTCTTTCTCACGCATCTCGGTAAAATTGCGCTCGTTGTACCAAACTTCGCCACTGTCAACATCAAACAATCCTAAAATCGATTTTAGCAGAACAGTTTTCCCCGAGCCGCTTCGACCAATTATCAGGTTTGTTTTTCCCTTCTCGAATTCGGCACTAATACCTTTAAGAACTTCATTCTCCTCAAATGTTTTATATATCTCTTTTACAGTTATCATGTTAGCAGCAATCGGGTTAATATCAAATCGAAAAGCAGAATAAGAATATTTGTATTTACAACAGCTTTTGTGCTTGCTTTCCCCACCTCAAGAGCACCACCTTTTACATAGTACCCAAAATAGGCGGGCACCGAAGCTACCAGAAATCCAAAAAAGAACATCTTTATTATCGAAAATGTAACGTAGTAGGGAATAAACAACCACTGAATTCCATCAATATATTCGGGAATTGTAATAACTCCAACCAGCGGGCCGGTAACCAAACCGCCTAAAATTCCAAAAAAAACACTTAAGATATAGAGGAATGGAAAAATAAAAACAACGGCCAAAAGTTTTGGGAGGATAAGATAACTTGCCGAGTTTACACCCATAATCTCAAGCGAATCGATCTGTTCGGTAACGCGCATTGTCCCAATTTCGGAAGTAATATTAGAGCCAATTTTTCCGGCCATAATAAGCGCAAGCATTGTCGACGAGAATTCGAGAATTAGCGTGTCGCGGGTACCCAACCCAATTAATTCCGATGGGTAAAGCGGGTTTGCCATACTATAAGCAAACTGAATGGTCATAATACCACCAATAAAAACAGAGATAACAATAACAATTCCCACCGAATTTACTCCCAGTGTATCAATTTCATGAAACAGCTGCCGAAGATACATCCGGTGCCTTTCGGGGCGCGCAAAAACCCTTTTTAGCATTGTAAAATATCGTCCAATATCGAAGAAAAAATGCATTCTGAACCTTTTAAAAACAACTTCTCTAACAAAAAGCTAAAATTACAACTTATAAATCCTTAAACAAAACCTTTTCTATATTGAAAGTTATACTCAATCCATTTAGGTTTCGGGAAACGCTATGTAGTTTGAGTATACAATACAGTATTCGAAAAAATTTCTTTGTTTATCTGTTAAAATCATTTTTAATTTCGGTATTTTAGCAATGAAGTTGTTATAAAACTTCAAAAAAAACAAGAGCAAAATATATGGAAAATAACTACTGTATTA
>WGCT01000503.1 GCA_015493625.1 Draconibacterium sp.
AATATCTGAAATTAACGTCATTGCGAGTTACCACCCATTTTTTTGAATGGGCATAATGAGAAAATGACAGAGATGCTGATCCGTCGGTTGACGGACCAAGGTCTTTTTCTAAATCTGTCATTGGTATGACGAGGAACGAGGAAGAAGCAATCTTAATAATTATCCCGGACAATAGTGATAATAGTTCGGTATATTTTTAGAAGTAGCTCATAAACAGAGAATTACAAGACATAAAGTGGTTGTCGTAATTTGCTAAAAATCAGACCTTTGCGACTTTGCGGCTTTGCGAGAAACAAAAATCTAACGAAGTATTGAGTGACATAAAATAGGATATCTAACTGTATATTATGTACTTAATTGTTTTTCAGCAGACCCTATTTAACAATCCACTCTTCGGGGTTTAGCTTTTGGTTTTCGTGCCAAATTTGAAATTTTAATATCGACTTGTTTACATCGTCTTTATCGAAATAAACTTTCCCAATTATCTGTTTGGTTTTAACTTTATCTCCCTTTTTTACCACCACTTCGCTTAAATTCGAGTAAACGCTTAAGTACTTTCCATGTCTTATTATTACAGCCGAGTTTCCTCCCGAAATACCAAAAACACGACTTACCTCGCCATTAAAAACAGTCCTCACATTCGAACCAATTTCGGTAGCAATATTAATTCCGTTATTTTTAATTTGTACATTGGTTAGTACAGGGTGCTGATGAATTCCAAAATGTTCGATTATAATTCCCCGTTCAACCGGCCAAGGCAATCGTTGTTTGTTTTGCGCAAAGCTGTTGCCAATTAATTTTTGCTCGGGAGTAAGAACAAAGCCTCCTCCGCCGGCGGCCCGGCTTTTACGTGCTTCCTCTTCAATTATCTTTTGAATTTCGCGCTCCAAACGATTTTCTATTCGTTGCTGTTTATTTAGTTTCTGACGCAGTTCGCGCTGTTTATTTTGCAATTTCCGATATGCTGAACTCTGTTGCTGTTTTTCAACTATTAACTGTTGGGTCTCTTTTTTTGTCTCCTCAATTAACTTCTGTTTTGTCTCTTTTAACTGTTTTAGTTTTTCGGTTTTTTCGTTCAAAACCATCTGAATCTCGGCAATAGTTTTGGCTTGATTTTGTCGATAAGCGGTGTATCTTTTCAGATATAAAAATCGCCTGTATGCCTGATTAACATTGTCGGCCGAAAGAAGAAAAAGAATATTATCGTTTGCATTGCGATGGCGATATGCCGAGCGAATTAATTCGGCATACTCTGTTTTAATTTCTTTAACGTCGGTTTGAAGCATTTTAAGCACCTCCAAATTATCGTCGATAAATTGTTGATACAACTTCACCTCGCCGTTAATGCTCGATATAATTGTATTCCGCTGGTTAATTTTGTTGTTTAACAACCGTAAACTACTTAGCGACGAACGTTCGTTTTCTTGGGTTTCTTTTAATAAACGGGTTGTATATTCAATTTCATTGGCAGCTTTTTGTTTCATTTTTTGTAGTTCTGAAATCGACTGTGCAGAACAAACTGAACTTAAAATCAGAAAAAAAACAGTAGTAAACAGAATTCTCAATCGAAACATTTTTACTATTTTTTAGAGTAACAAAAAGTTGTTAATTCATATTTATCAACTCGTATTTTTGGGGAATCTTAATGTTGAATGAGTTAATTTTATTTGTCGAAAAACCACTCATTTTAAGCTTAAGTTTTATTTCCGACCGGTTAGAAACAAAGTTCATAAATATATTGCCCGGATAGTCTTTGTTTTGAACTTTTACAAAATTGTCGAAATTCATATTCATTACACGGTTATTGGTTTTGTCGTTAATAACTATTTTAAGAAGGGCAAAATTTACCGGATTAAAATACAACTGTTCCAATATTAAAGCATTGTCGTCTAACCGTTTTAACCGTCTCTTTATTTTTTTAGTTTTATGTTTCTTCTCCAACTTAAAAATCTTTTTTGTTTTTTCCGATTGAAGCACATACATCCCATCTTCAACAAATGTATCGAATGTTTTAAAGTCTCTGTTTTTAGCATCGTTACGGTACGAAAAGGCGTTGTTCGAAAGAATTGACTGAATGGTTACAAAATCGAGATCGATATTTAAAAAACTGCTTAAATACGAATAGTCGTCGATAAAGTAGTTGTGGTCGATGTAGTTAACATATTTCACACTGTCGGGCGTAAGTAAAACGCGGGCAACCGGAATTTTCATTTTACTGATAGAGACCAGAATTTTTTTATCTTTTAATGCTTTCAAATTAACTATAAAATTTGTTTTCTTTCCGTTATTCGAAAACTGGCAACTCATTCGTTTAATGGTAAAATATTCGAAATCAAACGCATTCTGTTCAACACGTTTCAGTAATTTCGATGTACTAATTGGTTTTATTTTGGCCACCGGCAACTCTTTTGCAGTGCGGCACGAGGCAAGCCATAAAACTGCCAAAACAAATAGAACTGTACGAGAAATAACCGATTTAAACTTTTTCATCTTCTACTCCTCAAAATACTTTTCTTCTTTAATTTTGCGAAGCAAAATTTTAGAGTTTCCACCGTTATTTTTTGCCTTTTTCCAGAACTTTACAGCATCGTTGGGTTGCCCGGCTTTAAACAAAATATCGCCATAATGTTCGAGCAGAGTGGCATTGTTTTCGCTATCGTTTTTAATGGCGGATTCCATATAAAATTTTGCCAGCGAATATTCGCCTTTTTTAAACAACACCCAGGCATAAGTATCGAGGTAAGTGGCATTGTTTGGGAAATGCTCAACCACTTTACCACTCATTTTTTCGGCTTTATTTAAATCGCCTCCGTCGAGCGACAGGTAGTAGGCATAGTTGTTCATGGCAATGTAGTTTTGCGGGTCGAGCTGAACGGCCTTGTCGAACAATTTAAACGCCTCTTCTTTTTTATTGAGTTTATAAACTGCCTCGCCTTTTAGCATAAAGAATTGCCCCTTTAAGGGTTGATTATCGACTATAAAATCGATTCCCTCATCGATAATGGTAACTGTCTCTTTATATTTTTCGAGCTGAATACATGCTACGGCATGCAACAGGTATCCTTGTGGTTGATTTGGGAAAAGTTCAACCACTTTTTTACTGTCGTCGTAAAGTTCGTTCCATTTTTGCAGATCGTTATCTAAAAACATTAAATGCTCCCACAATTGGTAGTCGTTAGAGTGTAGGTTGAGTGCCTTTTTAAGTGCAGCTCTTGCCTCTGCCAGTTTCTGCTGCTTTATTAAACTCTCGGCATAAATCGCATAAACCATGTATTCATCGGGATGTTTTTTTAATAAAATCTGAATTAACTCATCTTCTTTCTCCGGTGTTAACAAGCTTTTATCGCGGTTCGACGTTAACAAAACATAGAGTTGCAGCTTCTGTTTTATATCGATACCGTTGCTCGAAAAACCCTTTTTTGTCTCCTCGTACGATTTTTCAATATCGCCGGTTGAAATATAATAGTTGGCCAACGAAAAATGGACAAATCCGTTATCGGGATCCATCTCCAGAATTTTATTATAATTTTCTAATGCTTTTACTGTGTCGCCTTGGTTCATATATAAATCGGCAAGTAACCCATAATATTTTGGTTCATCGGGATTAAAATTTATCAATCGTTTAATCTCGTTAAAAGCTTTATCTGTTTCGCCCAACTGAATATATAATTGTTGTTTGGCTACCGAAATTTGCTCGTTTATACCGGTCTCTTTCTCCATAACATTGTAGGTTGCAATGGCATCGGCAAACTGCTGTGCATTCGACTGTAGAATTGCTTTGGTGTATAACATTTCAATGTTGTCGGGGTCGTCTTTCAACAAATCGTTATAAATAGTAACCGCATCGGCAAAGCGTCTTGTTTGTTGATATATTTGTGCCAGCAACCGTTTGTACCACACATTTTCGGGGTTTAAGCTAATTGCTTTTTCCAGCAATAGCGAAGCACTAGTAAAATCGTTGTTTGCAGCATGAATATTTGCCAGCTCGTACATGGCTGCCGAAGATTTCGGGTCGATATCCAAACAGCTCGACAGAAGCTGAATTGCCTTTTGAGCGTCGCCAAACATTTTCTGTTTCATTGCCTCTACAAACAGGTACTCAAATTCCTTCTGCTTTTGTTCCGACAATTCGTTTTCGGGCTTATTAACAGCTGCTTTTGCAACATCCTGCTCGGTAATTTTTTTTGTTCCCGAACACGAAATAAAACCTAAAAACAGAAGTCCAAAACTTAATGTGTATATCAATTTTTTCATGTGTTTATATTTTCATGTGTTTATATTTTTTTGGTATTCATATCTTTTTCTTTTTTTTAAAGTAAGTTGACAACGCTAAGAGATTAAATTTTCATGTTCATGCTC
>WGCT01000504.1 GCA_015493625.1 Draconibacterium sp.
ATGGTACTCTAATAAACCAAGTAACTAAAGGTAATTGGGTCGTTTATAATATTATTGGTTTCGACCAATCGGGCAAAAAAGTTATGGTCTATACCACAACCAATGGCCCACTTGAAAAACAAGCTTATTCGGTAGATATAGAAACAGGGAAAATGCAGTTATTAACCCCAGAAAAAGGACACCATTCGGTATTTCTAAATCCTAATGCCGATATTTTTGTAGATGGTTATTCCAGCCTTACAGTACCACACGATTATAATTTACGAAACTTAGCAGGTAAAAAATTAGCAAGCATCCAGTCGGCAAAAAATCCATTAAAAGATTATAAAATGGGAAAACTAACCATCGGAACCCTAAAGTCTGCCGATAAAGTTACCGATTTATATTACCGATTAATTACACCTCCTGATTTCGACAAAACAAAAAAATATCCCGCAATAGTTTATGTTTACGGAGGTCCACACGCTCAATTAATTACCGACTCATGGTTAGCCTCATCGCAAATGTGGCTATACTATATGGCACAAAAGGGTTATGTTGTTTTTACGGTCGATAATAGAGGCTCTGCCAATAGAGGTCGAAATTTCGAAAACGTAATTCATCGCCAAGTTGGAACCAACGAAATGGCCGACCAGATGGAAGGCATTCATTTTTTATCGACCTTAGGATATGTTGATATGGACAGAATTGGAGTTGATGGTTGGAGTTACGGCGGTTTTATGACAACCAATCTGATGCTCACACACAACGATGTTTTTAAGGTAGCCTGTGCTGGAGGTCCTGTAATTGACTGGAAATTTTACGAAGTGATGTATGGCGAACGTTATATGGATACTCCTCAAGAAAATCCAGAAGGCTATGCAAAGTCGAACCTTGCCGCTCGGGTAAAAGATTTAAAGGGTCGCTTAATGATTATTCATGGTGGACAAGATCCAACTGTCGTATGGCAAAACTCACAAACATTTGTAAGAGAGTGCGTTAAAAATGGTGTTCAGTTAGATTATTTTATTTACCCAACCCACGAACACAATGTACGAGGAAAAGACAGGGTTCATTTAATGCAAAAGATATCACAATATTTTGACAATTTTTTATAAAATCGGTGGCACAATGAACGCAAAGAATTTTTTTATTGGAACCCAAGGGATTTGGATTGTAACACTTTCTGGGATGATTTTGGCATTACTCGGAGCGTTTCAGAAAGTACAGCATGACCCGTGGGGTAACCTTTTTTTATTTCTAGGACTCGTCCTATCATTGACCTCTTGGGTGTTAATTTTAAGAGATATGTTTCAGCAAAACATCAAACATAAAAACTTGTGGATTATCGGAATGTTTGTTTCAGGTTCTGTGGTATCTTTTATGTATTTATTTTTAAGAGACCGTCAGTTAATCGAATCAAAAAAAACAGCTCTATAGATTAAACGCGTGATAGATCAGCAAACCATAGGGAGAATTTTAGATGCTGCCGACATTGTAGATGTTGTTGGTGACTTTGTTACACTCAAAAAACGGGGTGTCAATTATATTGGCTCCTGCCCCTTCCATAACGAAAAGACTCCCTCTTTTACCGTTTCACCATCCAAAGGTATTTGTAAATGTTTTGGCTGTGGAGCTGGAGGTAATGCCATCAACTTTATTATGGAGTTAGAAAACATGAGCTATCCCGAAGCTTTAAAGTATCTAGCTCATAAGTACAATATTCCAATAGAAGAGCGAGAATTAAGCGACGACGAAAAAAAAGAAAAGTCGAAACTCGAAAGCCTTAGAATTATTACCGAGTTTGCGGGCAAATATTTTAGCAATACCCTATTGAACTCAGAAGAAGGTTCTGCTATCGGTTTATCGTATTTTAAAGAACGTCAAATCAACAGAGCAACCATCGATAAATTCCAGTTGGGCTACTGCCCCAATAGCGGCTCTGCATTTACCGATTATGCCAAAAAAAATGGTTATAAAGAAGAGTTACTAATCGAATTAGGACTAAGTAAGAAAGGGCAATACAGCACTTTTGATTTTTTTAAAGGTCGGGTTATTTTCCCTATACACAACCTTTCAGGACATGTTATTGCATTTGGAGGTCGGACTTTAAAAACGAATAAAGACACTGCAAAATATTTCAATTCACCCGAATCACCTCTCTACCACAAAAGCGATGTGCTTTATGGTATTTACCAAGCCAAAAGGTCTATAACTTCGGCCGACAAATGCTATTTGGTTGAGGGTTACACCGATGTTACCTCTTTACATCAAGCTGGCATAGAGAATGTGGTAGCTTCCTCAGGAACAGCGCTTACTGTAGGGCAAATTCGTTTAATAAAACGATTTACACACAACATAACCATTCTTTACGATGGCGATGCCGCAGGAATAAAAGCAGCACTAAAAGGAATCGATTTAGTTTTGGAGCAAGCTATGAATGTAAAAGTGGTGCTCTTGCCCGAGGGTGAAGACCCAGATTCTTTTTCTAAATCGCAGAGTCATACCGACTTAATGGATTATATCAACAGTCAAGAAAAAGACTTTATTCATTTTAAATCCGAATTATTACTTAAAGAAGCTCAAAATGACCCTGTAAAACGGGCTGAAGCTACACGGAGTATTGTCAACTCTATTTCGAAAGTTCCCGATACCTTTTTAAGAACCGAATATGTGCGTACGACTTCCATTATTATGAAAGTAAAGGAAGATATACTAAACAACGAGCTTCGAAAAAAGATTCATAAAATAATTGAACGAGAAAATAAGCAGCAATTCAATCTTCCACCAACAGAGGTGGTTACAAGTTCTCAAAAAACACCAACTTATTCCGAATATGGTAAAGATTATTTCGAGACCATAGAAGCCGCTCTACTAAAATATTTGATAAAATACGGTAGTAATAATCTAGAAATTGAAAATGATATTCATGAATTTGAAACCAAAACTGTAGCGCAATATATTTTTGATGAGTTGATGATAGACGAAATTAATTTTATGAATGAAATCTATGCCGATATCTTTTTAATTGCCTTCGAACAACATCGGAAAACAGGAAAGATTGAGCAAGATTTTTTTATTAAACATAGCGACCCTCACATTTCAAAAATGGCTTCCGATATTATTGCTTCCAAACATGAGATTAGTGAACTGTTCAGTAAACAAGGCGTTACAGTAGAAAAAGAAGACAGGAAACTGAGTGAGCTAATCCCTAACAATATCATTATTTATAAAAGTCGTTCGCTTAATAAACTGTCCAAAGAATACGAACAAAAGATTAAAACGTTATCTGAAGAAACGGATTTAGACCAAATAATGGAAATACAAAAGAAAATGATATTGGTTAAATCTGCATTGCAAAAAATGTCGGGCTTAATCCATCGAGTTATTCCCTAAAAATTTAGTTTTCATTTTCTTCAAGTCAAGTATTGTAATTAAAACATATCCAAATGCAATTGCTGTCTCTTATACA
>WGCT01000505.1 GCA_015493625.1 Draconibacterium sp.
AACTTCAAAAAAAAACGGGAACTAATTTTTCCTATTCGGCAGTGAAATCGCTACTCGAGAAAAATCTGATTTTTGTTGAAGAAAAAGTAACCTCGAAATACAAACCAAAAACAGAAACATTTGTTCGCTTTCATTCAAAAATTGAAACCGAGGTAATTTTAAACGAAAAAATTCAAACGTTAAAAAGGGCAAAAAAACAACTCGCCCTGCTTGTCCATTTTTGTGAAAAAACCAATGCTTTCAATACAAATCAAACTCCTTTCATTTCGAAAAAAGAGTTACTCGAAGGAACAAATTTCAGCAGTACACTTGTTTCTGAACTGGCAAAAAAAGATATCCTCACCCAGTTTCAACAACAAGTTTCGCGAATTGAAAAGAGCGAAGACAGTCAGGTTGATATTAACCTGTTAAATCAATATCAGGCCGAAGCACTCTCTGAAATTAAAACAGCTTTCGAAACCAAACAGGTTACTTTAATACACGGAATAACCGCAAGCGGAAAAACCGAAATATACATTCATTTAATCGATGAAGCATTAAAAAAAGGAGAGCAGGCACTTTACCTTGTTCCCGAAATTGCCCTTACAACACAGATTGTAAAACGGCTAAAAAGTGTTTTTGGAGAACGGGTCGGAATTTATCATTCGAAACTCAACAGCCAGGAACGGGTCGAGATTTGGAAGAAAGTTCTACAATTTCAACAAAACCCTGCGAAAGGATATCAGGTAGTTTTGGGAGCACGTTCGGCAGTTTTCCTCCCTTTTTCAAATTTAGGAATGATTATCGTTGACGAAGAGCATGAAAACTCGTTTAAACAATTCGACCCGGCACCGCGCTACAATGCCCGCGACATGGCGGTTATTCTTGGGTTTCAGAACAAGGCCAAAGTTTTGTTGGGGTCGGCAACACCATCGTTAGACAGTTACTACAACGCAATAAAAAATAAATATGCACTGGTGAATTTAACAAAACGGCACCATAATGTTGAACTGCCCGAAATAATAATTGCCGATGTAAAACGTGCCTATAAACGCAAAGAGATGCACGCCTTTCTTTCGCCCGAACTTTACGAATTAATTGAAAGCGCACTAGAAAAAAACGAGCAGGTTATTCTTTTTCAAAACCGGCGCGGATACTCACCTTTTGTCGAATGCTTTTCGTGTGGATGGATTCCAAAATGCCAAAACTGCGACGTTAGTTTAACGTATCACAAATACAAAAAACGACTTACCTGCCACTATTGTGGCTACAGCCGGCAACTACACGAAACATGTGACAACTGCGGTTCGGCGGAGGTGAAAACCCGTGGTTTTGGTACCGAAAAAATTGAAAGCGAATTGAAATCACTCTTTCGGAATGCACGAATTGCACGTATGGATTTAGACACAACACGAACAAAAAATGCATTCGAAAAAATTGTGTTGAACATAGAAAACAGAAAGACCGATATTTTAGTGGGCACTCAAATGGTTACAAAAGGTCTCGACTTTGAACATGTAAATGTTGTGGGTATTTTAAACGCCGACAACTTGATAAATTTCCCCGATTTCAGGGCACACGAAAGAGCGTTTCAGCTTATATCGCAGGTAAGCGGACGAGCAGGCAGGAAACACGGACGCGGAAAAGTTGTTATTCAAACATCGCAACCCGAGCATCCGTTAATTCAAATTATTCAAAATCAAGACTACACCAAGCTGTTGCAAATGCAGTTCGAAGAACGCCAACTTTTTAAATACCCACCCTTTTACCGGCTGATAAAAATTACGGTTAAACATAAAAATATTAATACGGTTGAACGCGCTTCGGAACAATTGGGAGAAGAGCTGCGTAAAAGCAAGCTATTTATTGTTTTAGGTCCCGAATTTCCGTTAATCAGCCGAATTCAACTTTGGCATCAGAAAGAGCTTTGGCTGAAAATAGACAGGAAACAGAACCTCGATTCGGTTAAAAGCTTTGTTTTGCAAGCCATAGAAAAAGTAAAGCACCTCCCTGCAAACAGCAGCAGCCAAATTAATATTGATGTTGATCCGTTGTAAGTAGTTGTTATTGTTATGCCCCAAATTTGTTACAATCAAAGAACTGATTCTACTGATTTTTTATAGATTTGCATCACAAAGTATTTATTGAGTGAATAAAACTGATGTAAAAAAGATTTTCGATGAGTTCGAGCAGATGCACGTTATAGTTGTTGGCGATGCAATGGTTGATACTTATATGTGGGGGAAAGTTGAACGGATGTCGCCCGAAGCACCTGTTCCGGTTGTTTCGATAACAAAACGCGAAAATCGGCTTGGCGGAGCTGCCAATGTTTCGTTAAATGTTAAAGCTCTCGGTGCTACTCCTTATCTGTTTTCGGTTATCGGCAACGATGAAAAAGGGCGGAAATTCAAAAAACTTCTTGAAAAAAGAGACCTCTCAAACAAGGGGATTTTTATCGATGAAACACGAAAAACAACGGTAAAAAACCGGGTCATCAGTAACGGGAGACACATTGCACGTATCGACGAGGAGTCGACAGATTTTATTGAACCGGAAATGGAGGCAACGCTAATTGCTGCCATTACTAAACTAATTGAAGAACAACCAATTAGTGTTATTGTTTTTGTTGATTACGACAAAGGAGTAATTACAAAAAAAGTGTTCGATACCATTAATAACCTGGCACATAAAAAGGGAATTCCTACGGCAGTCGACCCGAAAAAACGAAACTTTTTTAACTATAAAAATGTAACATTATTTAAACCTAATTTCAAAGAGTTTTCAGAGGGTACCGGACTTCAGTTAAAAAAAGGTGATTTGGAAGCGTTAAAAGTTGCCGCTAACAATTTTAAAAAGAGACAAAATTTAAAACTCATTTTCATTACCCTTTCCGAACTTGGAGTATTTATCAGCAATGGCGTAAGCAAACAATATTTTCCGGCAGTAATACGCTATATTGCCGATGTTTCGGGAGCCGGCGATACAGTAATTAGTGTGGCAAGTTTAGCTGTGGCAGCACAACTCGACCCAAAAATAATGGCTTTAATGTCGAACTTAGCAGGAGGTTTGGTTTGCGAAAAAGTGGGCGTGGTTCCTATCGACAAAAAACTACTTAAAAAAGAGATGGAAGCACAAAAAATTTAACTCTCTTTTCGCCTAAATAACAACTGTTTACCAAAACAAGTATCGTCCAAACCTAAAAAAATTAAAGAGGTTTCTTCTAAATTATTAACTTTGAAACCATTCAATAAAAATTATTAGTGTAGATGGGAAAAATAATATCGTTGGCAAACCAAAAAGGAGGCGTTGGAAAAACAACAACAACAATTAATCTTGCTGCCAGTTTAGCTGTTTTAGAGAAAAAAGTACTAATTATTGATGCCGACCCACAAGCCAACTCAACTTCAGGTTTTGGGTTCGATGTACGAAATGTGCAATCGAGCATTTACGAATGCATTGTTGATGAAGTTCCGGCCGAAAAAGTTATTTTAAAAACGGAAATTGCAAACCTCGATTTAATTCCTTCGCATATCGATTTGGTGGGTGCCGAAATTGAGATGCTGAATTTGCCAAACCGCGAAAAAGTTTTAAAAAATGCACTCGAACAGGTGAAAGAGCAATACGATTTTATTTTTATCGACTGCTCACCGTCGTTGGGGTTAATTACTGTAAATGCGTTAACAGCTTCTGACTCGATTATTATTCCGGTTCAGTGCGAGTATTTTGCATTAGAAGGATTGGGAAAATTATTAAATACCATAAAAATAATTCAAAACAGGTTAAATAAAAACCTCGAAATAGAAGGGTTCTTATTGACTATGTTCGATGGCCGTTTAAACCTTTCGAATCAAGTTTACGAAGAGGTAAAACGCCATTTTCAGGAGATGGTTTTCGATACGGTAATTCAACGAAATGTAAAATTAAGTGAAGCTCCAAGCTATGGAAAGCCCGCTATTTTATACGATGCAAGCTCGAAAGGCGCAATAAATCATATGAATTTGGCACGCGAAATATTACAGCGAAATTCGATGACACAGATTTCGCAAGAGAAAAATGTTGTAATTAATTAAAAGTTATGGGAAAAAGGAGTGTGTTAGGAAGAGGACTGGGAGCGCTGATTGATGATGCCGAAAAAATGCAGGCAAGCGCCGGAGTTAACGAAATTGAAATAAGCAAAATAGAGGTCAATCCTTTTCAGCCCCGTACAAATTTCGACGAGGGGGCATTGAAAGAATTAGCAGCCTCGATTCGCGAGATTGGGTTAATTCAACCCATAACACTGCGTAAAATTGATGACGAGAGATACCAGATTATTGCCGGAGAACGACGTTTTAGAGCGGCTCAACTGGCCGGCCTCGAATCAATTCCATCGTACATTCGAAAAGCAAAAGACGATGGAATGCTCGAAATGGCTCTGGTTGAAAACATTCAACGCGAAGATTTAGATGCCATTGAGATTGCAATGAGTTACCAGCGCCTGATGGACGAGCTGGAGTTTACTCAGGAAGAACTTAGTACGCGGGTGGGGAAACAGCGCTCGACTATTGCCAACTATTTACGCCTTTTAAAACTACCTGCAATTGTGCAAAAAGGACTGATTGACAAACAAATTTCGATGGGGCATGCACGGGCAATAATTAATATTAGCGAACCCGAAACCCAAATAATGATTTTCGACCAGATTAGAAAGCATGGATTATCAGTCCGTAAAGTAGAAGAGATTGTTCGTAATTTAAACACAGATAAATCGGAAAGCTCATTGGAAAAGAGACTAAAGTTTCCGAAAAAATACCAAAGTATAAAAAAGCAGCTCGAGAAAATTATTAAGTCGCAAATTAACTTTACAATAAACGAAAAAGGACGAGGGAAAATTACCATTCCGTTTAAATCGGAAAAAGAGCTGGAACAAATTGTTAAAAGATTTGAAAATAAAAAATAAAACCTGAACTTCACTCTAAATCTAAGTGTAATATTCTATTTTTGCGCAAAATAACAGTGTGTGATAAAAGGTAAAAATTTTCTGAAATATTGTATAATCCTCCTCTTTATTCTATTGGGAAGCAACCTGAAAGCACAAACTATTTTGTCAGATTCGACAACTATTCATGCGCTTCCCAAAAATGCCGAAGAGATTCATTCGCCTAAAAAAGCTGCAATTTACTCGGCTATCCTGCCGGGGTGGGGACAAGCATACAACAAAAAATATTGGAAAATACCGTTAATTTATGTTGGGTTCGGAACAATCGGATATTTTATTGGTTGGAACAACAAAAACTATAAAGTGTTAAAACTTGCCTACAGCGACCTGACCGATGGCGACGACAGCACTAACTCGTACCTTGATTTAGATGCTGCAAAATATTACAATTTAGACAACCCCGACGAGCGTAATAAATTTAAAAACGGACTGAATAAACAACAAAATTACTACAGACGAAACCGCGATTTACTTATTATTAGTATGGTAGGGTTTTATGGGCTGAATATTATTGACGCAAGTGTCGACGCACACCTTTTTGATTTCGACATTAGCGAAGACCTTTCGTTTAACTGGCAACCCTCGATGCTTACTGTTGACGACCAACTGGTGTATGGTTTTAACTGCACATTTAAATTTTAATTGAATGAAAACTCAATACAAAATTCTGTTGCTGCTTTTAATCACACTTTTTGGGGGTGCTTATTCCGGCTATTCACAAAATGCATATCCAACGTTATTTGCACAGCCCGACAGCCTAATCGGACAAACAGAGCCCACCAATGCGACCGATCGAATTTGCGATACAACATATACTACCGGCCCGGACATCGACGATAATGTAAACTCAATTTTTGCCGACCAGCTCGATAGTTTAACCAGCTCGTGGCAAATAAGAGAAGCTTACAAATTAGATTCAACAGATGTTGATTTTAGCGAGTGGTTTCCGCGAAATCTGCCCGACTCGGTTTATATTCAGCGATTAATGCAAGCCGAACAGGTTGTCGATTTATCGTATAATAAAATAGTAAGAAAGTACATTATTATGTACACCGAACGGAGAAGAAACCAGGTTGAAGTAATGCTCGGCCTCTCCTCCTATTATTTCCCCATTTTCGAAGAAGCTTTAGACCGCTACAATTTACCGTTGGAATTAAAATACCTTTCTATTATTGAGTCGGCACTTAATCCTGTTGCGCGTTCAAGAGCCGGAGCAAACGGGTTGTGGCAATTTATGTACGGCACCGGAAAGAATTTAAAGCTCGAAATAACATCGTTTGTCGACGAGCGCCGCGACCCGGTAAAATCAACCGATGCCGCCGCCCGCTATTTAAAACAGTTGTATTCGATTTATGGTAACTGGCAACTGGCAATTGCTGCATATAATTGTGGGCCGGGCAATGTAAACCGGGCAATCAGACGCTCGGGGGGCAAACAAAATTACTGGGATATTTACTACCGTCTTCCACGCGAAACACGTGGTTATGTTCCGGCTTTTATAGCTGCACTATATGCTTTTGAGTTCTCGAAAGAGCACAATTTGCAACCTCGTCTTCCCGGAATTTCGTTAACCACCGATACCATTATGGTAAACCGCTATTTGCATTTCGACCAAATTGCAGCAACATTAAACATAAAAAAAGATGAGATTCGTGCATTAAATCCAATGTACAGACGCGATGTAATCCCGGCCAACAAAACTAAATCGTACCCGCTTGTTCTTTCGCAGGAAAAAACAATGGACTTTATTGATTTGGACACTGCCGTTTTTGCTTACCAACGCGAAAAGTTTTTCCCGAATAATACGCTAAAAAAACCAACCGAAAGCTCGGGAGGTTATTTTACGCCGGTTGACGTAAAAGGAAAAGCTAAAGTTTATTACAAGGTAAAGCCGGGCGACAATGTTGGTTTTATTTCCGCGTGGTTTAGGGTACGTGCATCCGATTTACGATATTGGAATAACATTCATCGGAATTTAATAAGAGCCGGACAAAAACTGGTTGTTTATGTCCCCGAGAAACAGAAAGCGAAATATGCAAAAGTGAATAAAATGTCGTTTGCACAAAAACAGGCAATGATTGGGAAAACGAGCAGTTCGTCGAAAAAAGTAAAAGCAAAAACGCTCGACTCGAATTATGTCTATTATAAAGTTAAGAAAGGCGATACACTTTGGGAAATTTCGCAAAAATATGCAGGAATAAGTTCCAACGAAATTATGCGCTTAAACAAACTCAAAAACGACCACAGTTTATACATTGGACAGCAACTTAAAATTAAACGAAAAATGTAGCTTTCCCCCGGTTTAATAATGAAGTTGTTTTTCAAAATATGCTGAAAATAGGATCACATTAAAGTCTTGTGGGGAATGAAGCGAGAAACTATTGTGAAAGAATGATACAAACCTTATTCTTCGGTTCTAAAGCTTAGTCGCCAATTTTGCCAATAAGGTTTTTTATAAACAGATAATGTAACCTCAAACGTGTATTTTTCACAACTTTTTAAATTGATCCTGAAAATCATTTTAAAAATTACTAAAATCAAAAATAGTACAGTTTAAAAACAAAACAGCCCGCCTGTTTCCAGAGCGAGCTGTAGGATTTAATAATCCCGAATTGATTTGTGTTAAACACAAAGCCAAAGTAAATACTTCTTTTATTTTGAAACAAATTATTTTAGCAATATCATTCTATTTTTTTTAATATAAAAATAGACAAATAACACTATTACTTCTTATTTTTGCCAAATGAGTCGAATTGTAGTAGGGCTATCAGGTGGCGTAGATTCGAGTGTAGCTGCCTATTTGCTTAAGGAGCAGGGGCACGATGTAGTTGCACTTTTTATGGTAAACTGGCACGAGCGTGTTGGTAATATTACCAGCGCCTGTACGTGGGAAGAGGACGCATTGATTGCAAGAATGGTGGCAAAAAAACTCGACATTCCGTTTCATATTGTCGATTTAAGCGTTGACTACAAAAAACGGGTAGTTGACTATATGTTTGCCGAATATCAAGCGGGGAGGACTCCCAATCCCGATGTACTTTGTAACCGCGAAATAAAATTCGATACATTTTTAAACGAGGCGATGAAATTTGATGCCGATTTTGTGGCAACCGGCCACTACTGCAGAAAAACTGAATTCGTAAAAAACGGAAAACTCATTCATCAGCTTTTAGCAGGAAAAGACCCGAATAAAGACCAGAGCTATTTTCTTTGTCAACTCAATCAGCAACAACTTTCGAAAGCAATATTTCCCATTGGCAACTTGTTAAAACCCAAAGTGCGGGAAATTGCTCGCGAACAAAATCTCCCCACTGCCGAACGGAAAGATTCGCAGGGAATTTGTTTTGTTGGAAAAGTTGACCTGCCCACATTTTTACAGCAACAACTGCAACCAAAACCCGGAAATATTATTGAAATTCCGGCATCGTTTATGGCAAAAAAGAAACAGATAGAAATTATTGAAGAGAACTACAATAAACTCTGTTTCCCATTCCCATACAAACCGTGGAACGGCAAAATTATTGGCGAACATCAGGGAGCACACTACTATACTATTGGCCAACGAAAAGGGCTGAACATTGGCGGTCATAAAGAACCACTTTTTGTTATCGCTACCGACGTAAAACGAAACATTATTTATGTAGGCGAAGGCCGGAATCATCCGGGGTTACACAGGAAAGGACTGTTTGTTAAAGCCGAAGAGATGCACTGGATTCGCCCCGATTTAAAAATGGAAACGGGAGAAAAACGTGAGTTCGATATAAGAATCAGGTACCGGCAACCCCTCGAAAAAGGAACCATACATTTAAAAGATGAGGGTGCATATTTTCTTTTCGATAACGAACAACGCGGAATCACACCGGGGCAGTTTGCTGCCTGGTATTCCGATGATGAACTTATTGGCTCGGGAGTAATTCAGTAACAAACTCAACTAAATATGTACTCAACCCACATAAGTTTTCTACTCCAATACTACACCTGAATTATACGAATAATTTTTTTTCATTCTCACGCAACCCGAAACACTTTTTTTTCATCTATACGGTAAATAAACAATAAACAATAAACAATATGAAGAAACTATGTCTCTTGGTGTTAATCGCACTCCTGACATTCCCCGCTATGTCGCAAACAAAAAAAGGGTATATATACCTGAAAAACGGGTCGATTCTAAAAGGTAAATTTAAGTACTCCGATGATTTGGAGAAAGTGAAAGTTGAAACCGATGAGAATGTATTGGTTTTTAACTCGTCGGAAGTAGACAGCATTGTTGGAGCAAAAGCCTATTTTAAGAAAAATCACAAAACAGAAGCCTCCGGTTCTCCTTTTTTTGTTCGTACCGAAATTGGCGTACTTGTGGGAAACTCGGAAAACAGCCAGTCGGCTCCGTTGAGTTTTACATCAACCGTTAACTACACAATTCAATCGCATTTCTCGGCAGGAGTTGGTGTGGGAGTCGAATTCCTAAAAGAGTCGTATCTGCCGGTATTTGCCAATTTCGAATATAAATTCAGAGATGCATATTCAACCCCGTATATTTTTCTGAAAGCCGGATACCAGATTCCGTTAGAAGAGTCGCAACAAATCTACACCGATGTTTATCCGATTTGGTACGACGTCTATCAGCCCATGCCCAATTACAATCCTCAACAACCTATGGATACAAAAGGCGGTTTTCTAATTAATCCCGGTGTAGGTTACCAACGCATGTTTTCATCAGGTTTCGGGATGTCGTTTGCCTTTGGTTACCAATTTCACCGCTTACATTATAAAGGCGAAAACGATTACGGCCTCGACATCGATTACAATCGCTTAACGATTAAACTTGGTTTTATCTTTTAATATTCTGAACTATGAAAACAATAAAAAATATAGCAGCACTGTTAATTTTATTCGTCGCATTTAACTCGTGCAAAGACATTTATACCGAAGTATTTACTGCCAACTCACCCATTTACATGTCGTACGAAGATTTACGGTCGGCAGTAAAAGTTACCTCGCCCCGCGATTTGGAGAACACCGGAAAAATCTATTTTAAAGACAATTATATTTTTGTGAACGAAGAGCTGAAAGGAATTCATATTATTGACAATAACGACCCTTCAAATCCACAAAATATAGGGTTTATTGAAATTCCGGGAAACGTTGATATTGCCATTAAAAACAACACGCTTTTTGCCGATAGTTATGTCGATTTAGTAGCACTCGACATTTCAGATGTTACAAACCCGGTTGAAGTAAAGCGGATTAATGATGTATTTCCGTACACTACTCCTAAACCGGAAAACGAAGACCTCCGGCTAGCAAAAGTCGATCAGGAAAAAGGAGTTGTAATTGATTGGGAGGTGAAGAAAATTCGTCAGCAGATGGAATACCACTACTACCCATATTATGTGTTTGGTGGCATGCGCAAAGACTATTCAATGGCTGAGATGTCGGATGGTGGAGCAGCCCCTGTGGCAAATGGTGGTTCGGCGTTTGGAGTTGGCGGGTCGATGGCTCGTTTTGGATTATACGACGACTATTTATATGTAGTCGATAAATCAACGCTATTTATGTTCGATGTAAAAAATCCTGAATCGCCAACCAACATTGGCAAACAAAATGTAGGCTGGGACATTGAAACGATGTTTATTTACGACAACCGTATCTTTTTTGGCACCCAATCGGGAATGCAAATTTTTAGTCTCGAAGTTCCCACCGTACCAAAATATGTTTCCAATTTCTGGCATATTACCAGTTGCGACCCGGTTATTATTTCCAAAGGCTACGCATACATTACGCTACGCGGCGGCACACGTTGCGGAAGCAGCGTAAACAGGCTCGACGTTTTAAAACTGGCAGATAATTATATCGACAATACACTCGTTGCTTCGTATCCGCTAAATGGCCCGTACGGACTGGGAATTGACGACGAAACCCTCTTTGTTTGCGACGGTGATGCTGGATTAAAAGTTTACAGCGTTGAAGATAAAAAACATATAGACGACCACCAGATTGCTACTTTCTCGAACATTAATACATACGATGTTATTCCATTTAAAAACCACCTGTTTATGATTGGCGACGATGGATTTTATCAGTACGATTATTCAGACTTACAAAACATTCATCAAATTAGTTTTATTCCGGTTAAGAAAAAAGATTAGATTTATTTGGTAATTGTGGAGACATCAGAAATCCCCCTGTTTCAATGAACCCATTAATGGGTTACAAGAAACAGGGGGTATTTTTTAAAATTTCAATATGGCTAAATGCCAATATTTATAAAACTTTTGGCATCCTCCATTCTTCTTCCAACTTTATAATTAAATTAGCGCAAAATTTCAATTATGATAAAATCAATGACCGG
>WGCT01000506.1 GCA_015493625.1 Draconibacterium sp.
GTTCTCCTGCCAATACAATTTTTCGGGGATATATTAACGATGCTACCTGTGGAATATCTGCATATTTTAAAATGTTGAATATTGCAGTACTGCAACTTGATTCTTTAATTGGAGTTATGCCAATATGTTTATCCTGAATATTTTCCAATATCACACCTGAAATATTACTGTCGGCAACTGCAGCATAAAGAACGGGAACCGCCAAAGCATCTTTACCCCAAACAAATACATTTGACGGGTCAACAGATTTTTCCTGACTTATAATCTTTTCTGCTGCAATTATATCATTAATTTGTAATGAAGTTCTTGTATGCCCGACAAGTATGGCAAAACGATCATACAGATAATGGTTATCATTCGTCCAAGGATTGCTGCCTGTGCCTGTTATTTCGGTACAGTATAAGTTTATATTTTTATTGGCATATTGTTTTTTATACAAATCTTCTAATTCCTCTCTATCTACATTTGTTTGAGAAATTAAAACGACCGTTTTTTGTTTTTCCCCCGGCTTATAAAAGAAATATCCTTTATGTATTATTGTTCCATTATCAATCAATAAATCTATTTGATCGATATAATATTGTTCCGATTTATATAAGTTCTTTTTTCTGGTTGAAACATCTATATCAGAAAAAGCTGTTGGAATAACATCTTCTTTTAAATGATTTAATAAAGTATTTTTGAATCTCTCATATTCATCTTTATTGCTAATTTGCCATTCAGGTGTTTTACGAGTGTAGAGTTCCTCGGTATTTTGTATGTCTGTTGGTTGCCCTTCCGGGAAACAAGTTAAATCAGCCTGAAATAGTGTATCATTAATGTTAATAGGGGTATCCGTTTTTCTAAGCCATTTATTCATCCATGCATCTTCTGCATTCCAGATATTTGGAGTATAACCATGTTTTTGCTTCCACACTTTGTACGAAAAATTCTCCGGCTTCCCATACAATTTATAAACTTTTGTAAGATAATCGATAACCGGTTTCGGATGTTGAAACAGATGGTCTAATGTTCCATTTTGAATTAACAGGGGTCTCGGTGCAATAAGACTGTATAATTCGCCATAAGACACTCCATAAGCATTATAAAACAGATGAATGTCGCAGGTATTTGAGATACCGCCCGGATCCTGATATCCACTAATAGCAGTAACTCCCTGATTAACCGAAGCACAACTTATTCTGGGGTCGGCAATAGTAGTCCATAATGTCCTGGCTGAACCTCCCGATAATCCGGCCATTCCAATTTTATCTTCTCTCACAAGTTTTTTACCTGTACTGTCGGTCAACGATATTAAGAAATCAACAGCCCTGATCCCATCCCAGACGGTAGAACCTATTGCACTATAACCCGTATTAAACCAATTAAAATGGCCAACATAAGGCCCGTATTCGCCACATTTTCCCCAACCTGTTCCTATTTTTCCCTCTTCTCCTACCATAGGCAGAGCTATGGCAACAAACCCATTCTCTGCGTAAGTTCTTGGATGTGCTCTGTTTTTATCGCGTTGAGCATGTCCGGGAACATGTATAACAGCAGGTACAGGGAAGGTTACATTTTTGGGAATGTAAAGATGTGCTGCCACAAAGATGTTAGGGCGGCTTTCAAAAACAACACGCTGGAAATAACATTTTCCCAAATCAACCCTTTCCCCTACATATTTAACATTAAGAGGAGTCTTTTTTGGTAAAGGATAGAGATTTATTGTTTTCAGAAACTTTTCCCTCAAATCTTGTTGCTCTTTTTGTAATTCTTCAAGTGTAGAAGGAGGTTTGGTTTCATAAGTAATGGTATGAGCCAAATATTCGAGGTGTGTAATTACACCTTGAGCTTTTATCGATGAAGAAAAGATTAAAACAAATAATCCAATTAGTTGAAGTCTGATTATATAATTATATTTTTTCATTTTTTTATCCATTTAATTTGTTATAAAATCCATTTAAGCTGATTACAGAGATTCCTGTATCATTTATCCGGTGCTGTTAATTTTTTATTGTAAATAGTTTTAACCGTGGCATTATGCATTCGAACATACGGCCGGCTTTCCATTTCTGATTTTGTACCTTCAAAAGTCCTGTTATCTCTAGGAAAATCGATACTTCCATCGGTTTTTTGCCCCCACGAATAAACGCCTGTTATATCGGTTTTTGAATTGCCTGTTCTTTTTTCTATGGCTACGGTGAAATCAGCAGTATCATGATTCTTAAGTTGTCCCGGGCGTCCGGTAAACCCGGTATAGTTAATAGCCTGAAAACCCAAATTGCTCTGAACATTGGGATAACCTACAATCTGATTATCATATCCCGAGAATTGAATGTTTTCCCAAACCATATCTCCCGATCTATCATTGTATCTGTTATCGTACATAGTAAGTGGCTCCGACTCTACAAGCAGAGTGCCGTTACTTCTGATTTGCCCTGCACGGGTAAAAGACAGGTTTTTAAAATGATAGTTAGCCAGAGTTCCTCCTTCGTGAGTGAAGAATGTAGGATTATAATAACTGTTATTAATTATCTTATTAAGATATCTTAATTCGAATTGTGAATCATGGACATATAAGTGATTTGCACTAGGACATTTTATTGAATGGTCGTGCAGTGGGTTAATAAAACTAACGCCAACAATCTCAATATAGTTATTGTAGGTATCGATAGTTGCCGAAATATTATCGCCCAAGACGCAATCGTGAAAAACTACACTGTTACCATGTCGCATTCCTACCTGTCCGGCTAATTCAACATTATCATCGTTTTGACCGGCAAATTGATAATTGCTGGGAATAGGAATATCATAATTTGCTTTAATTCTTTTGGTTGTATTGCCAATCTTTTTTCTTAACCCTCTAAATGTTACAAAATTATAATCGCACCCCTTATTTCCAAAAGCGCCAAAAGTATCGTCGAATTCAATATTCTCGAACAAAAAGTTTTCCCTGTGTGCACTTTTCCTAGTATCGATTCCACGCAACAGAAACCATTTATTGTCTTTTGTTTCGTTATAAAAGCTGAAATCCCGAAGAACCACATCGTCGCAATTATCTATTGCAAATAGTGTTGTTCTATCTTTTTTTTCTAAAGTTGCTTTATAAGCAGTTTGGCCTATACGTAATTCCAAATGGTTCGTCGGAATAGACGAAAGGGTAGTTGCTTTAAAAATAGTTTTGCCTATACCCGCACCCTTAATAATTGTTCTTGACGGTATCTGCATTATAAATCTGCTACCGGTAGGTAAAATATATTCTCCTCCGGCAAAATTAATAATATGGGTTTTCCCGTCTGACCATGCATTATTGATTGTATTGTTTTTATAAAGAGTTAGATACTCGTCGATAGATGAAATGTTGTGCTCTACGGCACCTTCAATATTTATTTCCCGAAACCCCCAGGGAGACTCCTGTGTAGGTTTGCCTTCGGCAACCATTTTGTCGTAATAGTCTTTGTTGTAATGGGTATATCCGTCTATTACCGGAGGAACATATTGGGCATAAACTGCCTGACCCACTACCATGATTAAGATACTTAAAAATAAGATCTTTCTAAAGTCAAGATTATTTTTTCTAATTTTCATTTTTCCATTTTATTAATTATAACAACCACTTAAGCTGATTACTGAGATTCCTGTTTCACCTACCCGGAGCTGTTAATCTTTTATTGTAAATCGTTTTCACCGTGGCATTATACATTCGAACATAAGGCAGGCTTTCCATTTCCGACTTTGTGCCAATAAAAGTCCTGTTATCTCTTGGGAAATCGATACTTCCATCGGTTTTTTGCCCCCACGAATAAACGCCTGTTACATCGGTTTTTGAATTGCCCGTTCTTTTTTCTATGGCTACGATGTAAGCGGGTGCATTATGACTTCTCATTTGTCCCTGACGTGCGGTAAAACCGGTATAATTAATAGCCTGAAAACCTAACTTGCTCTGAACATTGGGATAACCTACAATCTGATTATCATATCCCGAGAATTGAATGTTTTCCCAAACCATATCTCCCGAATTATTATCGTCTCTGTTATCGTATAAAGTAAATGGCTCTGACTCTCTAAACGGTCTGCCGTTTCTCTTGATTTGCCCTGCACGGGTAAACGATAGATTTTTAAAATGATAGTTAGCCAAACCTCCGCCTGCGTGAGTAAAGAATGTAGGATTATAGTAACTGTTAAAAATCTTATTGGTATATGTTATTTCAAATTTCGAATCATGAATATATAAATGATTTGCATTAGGACTTTTTAGTGAGTGGTCGTGTAATGGATCGATAAAACTAACGCCAACAAATTCAATATAGTTGCTATTGATGTCGATAGTTGCCGAAATATTATCGCCCAGTACACAATCGTGAAAAACTACACTGTTTCCAATTCTCATTGCCAACTGTCCTGATAGTTGAATGTTATCATAATTTTTACAGGTAAATTGATAAATGCCGGAAACAGGAATAGTATAGTTTGCTTTAATTCTATTGGTTGTATTGCCAATCCTTTTTCGTAAACCTCTAAAGGTTACAAAATTATAATTACACCCCGGGCGTACACCCAAAGCGCCAAAAGAATCATCGAATTCAATATTTTCGAACAAAAAGTTTTCTCTGCGTGTGCTACTCCAATCGGTTCCACGTAACAGAGACCATTTATTATCGTTTGTTTCGTTATAAAAACTGAAATCACGAAGAACCACATCATCACAATTATCGATTGCAAACAGTGCCGGTAAATCTTTACTTTCTAAATTCACTTTATAAACGTTTTCGCCTATACGTAATTCCATTTTATTTGTCGAAACAGATAAAGAAGTAGTTGCTTTAAAAATAGTTTTGCCTATACCCGCACCCTTAATGATAGTTCTTGACGGTATCTGCATTATCGTTTCGCTACCGGTAGGTAAAATATATTCTCCACCGGCAAAATTAATAATATGGGTTTTACCATCTGACCATGCATTATTGAATGTATTGTTTTTATATAGAGTTAGATACTCACCTATAGATGAAACATTGTTCTCAACAACACCTTCAATATTTATTTCCTGAAATCCCCAGGGAGACTCCTGTGTAGGTTTGCCTTCGGCAACCATTTTGTCGTAATAGTCTCTGTTGTAACGGGTAAACCCATTCATTACCGGAGGAACATATTGCGCAAAAGCCGTATGGCTTACTACCATTATCAAGACACTTAAAAATAAGATCTTTCCAATGTTAAGATTCTTTTTTCTAGCTTTCATTTCTTATCCATTTATTTACCATAAAAGCCATGATATACTCAAACCAAATAGCTTTTCTCCCAATGTATATAGGGCGAAAAGCTAAATAGATTGAGTATCAAATAAAATCACACGCCTTTCTTTGTACTGTCCAACAACATTAAATCGATTTGTAACATTAACTAACAAATCGAATTAATGTTATACATTTTTAAAAAATCTTAGTTCTCTTTCATCCTTCCACTTTCCTCTAAGAAAATCCGGAAATTTCACAGGAACACTTCCCAGTTCTACCGACATTTTAGTAAGAGGAACAATTACTGACCAGTTAACACCATCATATACTTCCATATCCAGAGGAAGCCCTTTATTCAGATTATCGATTAAACGATAAAAAAGAATATAATCCATTCCTCCGTGGCCTCCATTTTGTTCTGCTTCGCTTTTCATTTTTTTCCAGATTGGATGCTCATATTTTTCTTTCATCTCCTTCAGTTTGACCTCGTTAAGCCACTGGTGCCCATTATCTTCTTTATACAGTGACAGTCTACTGGGATATCCTTCATGACAAGCTTTTGTACCTGTAAGAGCATTGATTCGACTATAAGGCCGTGGAGAAACTACGTCATGTTTCAATGTAATTAGTCGTCCTTTTACCGTCTTTATGAAAGCGGAATTCATATCGCCGCGGGCAAAATTCTTCCGGTCATAATATGCATTCTCAGGTGGAGAATCAGGGCTGTATTCGTGCAGACTGGCTTCTAAAGAGCTCATGGATACCAGGTGGTCAAACTTATCGCCCCGGCCAATTTTCATGTAGTTGGCTACAGGTCCCAATCCGTGAGTAGGATACAAATTGGCATTTATATTCGCATGTAGCCGGAGTCTCCATTGGTTATAATATCCGCGCTTCTCAGGATCGCTACTGCTAATAAATAGCTTGTGCAATAGGTTATGCAAATATCCGGCTTCGGCATGAGTTAATGTTCCAAAAACGCCATTTTCAACCATATTCAACATCCAAAGCTCCTCTTCACCATAGCAGACATTCTCAAGCATCATACAATGTTTCTGTGTTGCCTCCGCTGTATCCACAAGTTTCCAGCTGTCTTCGAGTGTAAAGGAGATTGGCACTTCCGAAGCAACATGTTTTCCTTGTTGCATTGAATAAACAGCCATATGTGCATGTTCGGGAGCTGGAGTAATGATAACAACCAAGTCGAGATCATCTCTTTTCACCATCTCTTTCCACGCATCTTTGCTTCCGCTGTATGTTGCTATTTTAGGCTTTTTATTATTTAAACTCTGTAACAGATCCAAAGCTCTTGTTACGCGGCTTTCACGAATATCACATATTGCTACAATTTTGGCTTTCGGGGCTAATGCATTTAGCGTTTTAACATGCCCGTACCCACGGTTTCCTACTCCTATAATTCCTATTCTCACCTGTTCAATAGGATCGACACGTAATCCCATTACCGACTCTCCCTGTCTTTTGGGAGATGCAGTAAGATTATTGAGCTTTTCTTCAATACTTTCGTGGGCATAAAGTTTACCGGGTGCAAGCCCTAAAAATCCGGCGCTTAATGCTGATAACTTTAAAAAATCTCTTCTATTTTGTCTTTTCATAATTCAATTAAATACTATATAACTCTCAAAACTATGTAACTCTATTTAACTTTGGTAACTTTCATTTTTACAGTAAAAGTGGTTGCCGTTGCTTTATTTTTTGTAGAAACAGTAAGATGCCATTGGTTTGGATAAACCGATTCTTTAGTTGGAAGCGGCCCCGGTGCTACATTAAATTTATCTGTTTGTGAAAAAATAAGTTCCTCAGGAGTAATAAACTGCAACGTTAATTGTGCCTTTCCTTTTCTAATGATAACTGTTTTTTTCTTTGTATCGATTTGCATTTTATTGAGTGAGTGTAACAGCCAGTTGAATTGAACAGGTTTTGGAGCTTCCAGTTCATCTATCAATAAGAAATCGCGTGGTCGCTCGTAATATACATTGCGGATAAATTTGGTGAGCCGTCCTTCATAAGCTTCTGTAGCATCGGCAGCAGCAAAGTCAACGCTCCCCGGTTCTCCATTACCCATTTTAAATGCAATAATTTTTCCTTTCGAGGCCCGGTCACGAATTTTCTGACCTTTACCATCGACCAAAACCGTGTTGTGGGCAATTGAATTCCATGTCCAGCTTCTGTGATGTGGGCATCCATGGCTGGGATAATAACCCGATTGTATAGCAAGTGCTTCACCGTACCCTTGAATATAAAAGGAGTTTTGGTCGGCATAAGTATGACTCCATGCTCCAAAAGGAGAGCTTTTCAACAAGAAGTAGATTTCGTTGGGATTTCCCAAATCTTCGTGGAAAGCAACCAACCCAACATCGCGAAACAAACGAGCTTTTGGAAGTGCTGTAGGTGCTTTCGGTTTTACATGGTTTGGGCCTTCATCGAGCCAAAAGTAACTTACAACCCCCGAAGGTATAATCGTTTCTGCTACGGGTAAGGTTTTTGGCGGACTTACTTCGGCACGCCAGCGATAGTAGGGATTATGAAATACCGTAGCTAACCGGTATAAATTTATTTTATCGGCCGGCCAGTAAGTTCCTATTCCGGTATCGGCAAATGGTCGCATGGCGCCATAATAGGGATATGCATAGATTTTAAAATAACCATCATTTTTATAAAAATCTGTCTTTAGAATATCCAGATTCATTGAAGTTTGTAATGTGTAGGCCGTTTGAAGCATATAGTTAAAATACATCATCCAGTAACTGGGGCCTTCGGAATATCCTCCGTCGCGGCCACCCCATGGTGGATAGAATGTTGTAAGGATTGGAATAACATACCCCAACCATTTATCGGCCTCTTTAATTTCGCCATGCAAAACAACACCCACCTGGGTCATATAGTTGATTAACCGGGTAGGATGGCTGATAAATGGTTTGTAATTGTAATTCAACCGTTGAATTACACCAAAAGCTTCCTCTCCTCTAATTCGAAGCATCTCTTTTATGGTTGCCCGTTCACTTTC
>WGCT01000507.1 GCA_015493625.1 Draconibacterium sp.
GGTAATTAACATCGGGTCAATATCTTCCGAATCGATCTGTGCAAACGCCGAAGAATAGCTTAGTATTAGTAATAATATTGATAGATATTTTTTCAATTGTTAACTTTTTATTTCTCTATAATTTTCGCCATAGATTCTTAATTAGAAAGCGAAAATCGCCTGCGATGTAAATCAGCGAATCTGCGGCAATAATCTTTTAGATACTTTTTTTAGCAATAATACAAATCTCAATTTTATAAGATAATTTAACCAAATTGTTTTTATCCCTTTTATCTCAGTTTAATTTTCGCCACAGATTCTCAGATTAAAAAGGAAGAATCACAAGTGATTCGAAATCTGCGAATCTGCGGCAATAATCTTTTAAGAACCCTGTTAATCCGCATTTTAAGTTAAACTACACTTTTCAAAAATATGTAAAACTTTTATTTTGAAACTGAAATAACATAAATTAACCGAATGTTTAACAAGTTTTAAGGGAGCAAGAGATGTTATTCACGGGGTGACTTCAAGTCGCCCCGTGAATATTGCTCTATTCTATTTCATTGAAGCAATGCGCTCTTCCAAAACTTTTATTTTGGCTTCGGCATCGGCTTGTTTTGCCTTCTCTTTGGCAACTACTGCTTCGGGAGCATTGTTTACAAACCGTTCGTTGCCCAGTTTTTTCTGAACCGAAATTAAAAATCCTTTGGTGTATTTTAGCTCTTCGTTTAACTTTTTCAACTCCTCATCCACATCAATAAAACCATCGAGTGGAATGTAGAAATTGGTCGATTTAACACGGAACGAAGCGGCACCTTTTACCTCCTCGTTTACCAAAGACAATTTCGAAATATTTCCCAATTTTATAATTACGCTGTTAAACGTTTCATCGAACCCTTTGTCGCCTTTTTGTACCGATAATTCAATTGCATCTTTAAAAGCAATGTTTTTCTCTTTCCGTATTTTTCGAACTCCCGATACAGCCTCTTTTACATTATCGAAAGTAGCCAGCAGTTCGCTGTCGTATTTTTTAACCTTTGGAATCTGGCTAATCATAATACTTTCGCCCTCTTCTCTTACTGATAAGAGTTGCCAGATTTCTTCGGTAATAAAAGGCATAAACGGGTGCATTAATCGTAAAATCTGGTCGAACAAATCAACAACATCGGCGTATGTTTTTGCATCAATTGGTTTTTGGTAGGATGGTTTTACCATTTCGAGCAACCAGCCCGAAAACTCGTCGCGCACAGTGGTGTAAACGGTCATCAGTGCTTCCGATATTTTAAAGTTGGCAAACTGAGAATCGAGTGTTTCTACCACTTCACCCAGTTTATTTCTAAACCATTCAATAGCTTGTTTCGAATGTTCGGGTTGGTCAATTTCGGCAGATACTTCCCAGTTTTTTACCAGTCGGAAAGCGTTCCATATTTTTGTCGAGAATCCTGCTCCCTGCTGCGGCAGTCCTTCGTCGAATAACAAATCGCCCCCGGCAGGCGAGCAGAGTAGCATTCCCACGCGCACTCCGTCGGCACCATATTTCTCAATTAAATCGAGCGGGTCGGGCGAATTTCCCAACGACTTCGACATTTTCCGGCGCTGCTCGTCGCGAACCATTCCGGTAAAATATACATTTTTAAAGGGCAATTCGTCACGAAACTCGTACCCTGCAATAATCATTCGTGCTACCCAAAAGAAAATAATATCGGGTGCGGTTACCAAATCCGACGATGGGTAGTAGTAGTTTACCTCTCTGTTTTTGGGGTCGCGTATTCCATCGAAAACCGAAATGGGCCACAGCCAACTCGAAAACCAAGTGTCGAGTGCATCTTCATCCTGAGTTAAATCAGCTGCCGTTAAACTGTTATTCCCCGATTTCTCTTTTGCCAGTTCCAGCGCCTGCTCTGCTGTTTCAGCTGCAACAAAAGTTCCGTCGGGCAGATAGTAAACTGGAATCTGGTGTCCCCACCACAATTGGCGACTTATGCACCAGTCTTTAATGTTGCCCATCCAATGTTTATAGGTATTCTTAAACTTTGCCGGGTGAAACTGAATGTTGTCGTTCATCACATTTTCCAACGCCGGTTTTACCAACTCATCCATTTTCAGGAACCACTGTGCCGAAAGTTTTGGCTCGATTACCACGTCGGTACGTTCCGAATAACCTACTTTATTTGTATAATCTTCAATCTTTTCGAGATTGCCTGCTGCTTCCAACTCTTTCACAATCTTCTCGCGAACATCAAAACGGTCTTCGCCAATATACATTCCTGCCTTTTCGCTTAATGTTCCGTCGTCATTAAAAATATCGATTGATGGCAGGTTGTGTTTCATCCCGATTTCGTAATCGTGAATATCGTGAGCCGGAGTAATCTTCAGGCACCCTGTTCCAAATTCCATATCAACATATTCGTCTTCAATAATTGGAATGGAACGGTTAATTAACGGAACTAAAACCCGTTTCCCTTTCAGGTGAGAGAACCGCTCGTCGGCCGGATTTATACAAACTGCCGTATCGCCTAAAATTGTTTCGGGACGGGTAGTTGCAATTGTGATAAATTCAGCCCCCTCCGGCTCCCCCGTGGGAGGAGAGATAAGAGCGTCTTGTTGGGGATTATTTTCTTCCCCCTCGGTGGGATTAAGGGGGGCTAATCTATATTTCAAATAATATAGTTTCGACTTTATCTCTTTATGAATTACCTCTTCGTCGGACAGGGCTGTTTTTGCCGACGGATCCCAGTTTACCATACGTACTCCGCGGTAAATCAACCCTTTATTAAACAGCTCTACAAAAACTTTAATTACCGACTCGCTGCGTACCTCATCCATTGTAAATGCGGTACGTTCCCAGTCGCACGAAGCACCCAATTTTTTAAGCTGCTCGAGAATAATCCCTCCGTGTTTATGTGTCCAGTCCCAAGCGTGTTCCAAAAACTCTTTACGCGAAAGGTCGTATTTGTCAACACCTTCGGCATTGAGTTTATTTACCACTTTTGCTTCGGTTGCAATCGATGCATGGTCGGTTCCCGGCACCCAGCATGCGTTTTCCCCCGTCATTCGGGCACGACGCACCAGAATATCCTGAATGGTATTATTCAGCATGTGTCCCATATGTAACACGCCGGTAACATTTGGCGGCGGAATTACAACGGTGTATGGTTCGCGTTCATCGGGCTCCGAATGAAAATAGTTGTTATCCATCCAGTATTTGTACCACTTTTCTTCAACCTCTGCCGGGTTATATTTGCTTGCAATCTCCATAATTCAATTTCAAAATTTTTTGAGGTGCAAATGTACAAGGAAAAGTTCAGAGTTTAAAGTTCAAAGTTTAAAGTTCAGGATTTTGTGATTAAAGTTTAAAATTCGGAGGCTGTCCATTGACAGACAGTTTGAAATTTTGCCATATTGAATGTTTATAGAGACAAATTACATTGGTTTTGTTCTACTCCTGCCGGAGTTGCATTTTTAACGGGGTATCGGGGTTGCATATAAAATTGAAAAGCAGATGTCGCTTTAAACGTTATTCTCCGGAAAACTGTTTAGATTTTATTACAACTCAACAATTCTAAGGTTTCTAAAATGAATTTCGGCACCTTCCGATTCTAAACAGATATAGCCATTTTTTTGTGATGATTTACTGATGCCGTTTACAAATTTTCCATTTACCGAAAGTTTAATGGTTCCGTCAACACAGACCACATCGTAAACATTCCATTCGCCTTTTCCTTTGCAACGATTCTCTACCGATTTGCTTCGTTTCCCACGCGGATTATCAGGTACAAGAGTTACTCCATCGACACCAAAAAGCTCGCCGTGTACATAAGCAATTGGAGGTTTTACTCCATCTTTAATATGTTGATTAACCCAGTCGAGTTCCAGCATTTGAACTTCGACTCCGCTGGGGTAACCAGCGTCGTTTGGCTCGGCACTGCTCCATACAAAAGTACCCGAATTACCGCCGGCTTCCATATGTTTCCATTCGATGTGCATTATAAAATTCTCGTACTTTTTTTCGGAACGGATAACGCCAATAGGATGCCCCGAGCAAATTAACTCGTTGCCCTTCATTTTCCATGTTGCTTTATCGGTATTTACCTGAATCCATTTAACCGGTTTCGTTTTTACTTTTTTCCCCGGAATTATTTTGTAATAGTCTGTTTCGGTACCAAATTTACAAACTGTTTGCTGGCTGTAACCCTGACCAATAAAAAAGAGAGAGAATAAAACTATCAATAAAAACCTGCCGCTATTTTTCATCATAAGGTTTGTTAAGTATATTTCTAAAGAGGCTTATTTTTGACCCCAACAACCGGAGGAACTTCCGGGATTCCGGGAACAGGACCAAATGCATATTTCTTTGGGCCCAGATATAAATCGGAGTTCATTACCTCTTCCCACGTAACATCTTTCCCGGTGTATGCCGACATTCTCCCCATAATTGTGGTAAGAACAGAATTTACCTGATTTACAGCATCGCTGTATGGCTTTCCGGTGCGGATTGCAGTAACCAGATTAATGTGTTCCTGAACATATGGATTTATTACTTTCCATTTCGAATTTTTCTCGCCCTCTTTTGGATAGGGATATTTCCAGATTTCATTTCCATCGAGGTCGAATAGTTTACCTGCTGCATCGGCATATCCTTTTGTGCCGGTTATATGCTGCACTTTTCGGTTTGTACAACCATTAATCTGACGGGCTGAACAATTTGTGCGAACCCCGTTGTCGTAAACATATTCAATACTAAAAAAGTCGTATTGGTCGCCGGTTATTCGTCGTTGCCGGCCACCCCAGCCAATTGCTTTTACAGGGTTTTTGCCCATGTGCCAGCTCATCACATCAATTTCGTGAATAAACTGTTCGGTAATATGGTCTCCCGACAGCCATGTAAAATTTACCCAGTCGCGCAACATATATTCCATGTCGGTCCATTGTGGCTGCCTTAACCGGTACCATAACGCACCGCCATTGCGAATAATATTTGCTCCCACAATTTCACCAATTTCGCCATTTGCCACGCGGCGCTGTGTCTCCATATAGTCTTTTTGAACCCGGCGAATTGTTCCGCTAACCATACTTAGCCCAATTGCCTCAGCTTTTTTTGCCGATGCTAAAACAGAGCGGGCACCAACGGGGTCGACTGCAACCGGTTTTTCCATAAATATATGTTTGCGGGCATTTACCGCTGCTTCAACATGTTCGGGTCTAAAATGTGGTGGAGTAGTAAGAATAACCACATCGACACCCGAATCGATAACTTTTTGATAACTGTCGAACCCAATAAAACATTTTTCGTCGGCAATTTCAATATTTCGTTCGCTTTTAAGTTTTTTCCGGCAGGCATCAATTTTATCTTGAAAAACATCGCCCAAAGCCACAATTTCGAGATTTGGCCCGGCATCGACAAAATTAACGGCAGCACCCGTTCCACGACCGCCACAACCAATTAATCCTGCTTTTAATACTTTCCCGTCGGGTGCACGGTCGAGCATTTTTGGTAATTGTTTTTCCTCTTTTTTTGCCTCTCCTGTTGCACAAGCCGATAAAATACCTGCAATTCCAATTGTGCCTATTGTAGTTTTAGAAATAAAATTCCGTCGGTTTAAATCTCTCTTTCCCATTATGTAAAATTTTATAGATGCTTTGTTTTAAAA
>WGCT01000508.1 GCA_015493625.1 Draconibacterium sp.
CTCATAAACAGATAATTACAAGCACAAGGTAATTGTCATAATTTACTAAAAATTAGATCTTTGCAATTTTGCGGCTTTGTGAGAAACAAAAATTTAACGAAGTATTGTTATCACATAAATTAATATTTGCATACCACACTAATTACCAGGAAATTGCCTAATACAAATACAGTTAATAAATTAATGAGGACTTGGGGTAGATTAGAAGATTCCAGAAGCCATATAAATGAATTACACAACTTAGTCAACATCCTCCCTATCAGAATAATTTCAGCTATTTGTGGGGTAGAAACGTGGAAACATACGCTTGAATTTGCCAATTCAAAAGAAAAATTCTGCTTTTGATTACAATCTATTTCAACTGCATTAGTGTCTTATCAAGTCTCTTTCCGGGTTTGGTTTTTCTTTCCGGTATATTTACTGAACTATACAGAGGTGCTGAATTGCATTCAGTATGGTGGTGCGTTAATTCACACATATTTAACTTTATTTTTTGGACCACTCCAACAGATTATCGACCCGGTACATAATTTTATTATTATCGAGCAGCCATTTTATTACCTGTTGTTTTTTTAACTGGTCGCCTTTTAATTTCAGCAAAACTGTTTCGTAAGAAGCCGGCGTAATAAGAATCTTTTTTATCTCTTTTGTAATGGTCTCAAAATCGAAAGCAGTAAGTTCGAGTGTTTGTAACGACTTACACACATCGCACGTTCCACAAGCAGCTGCATCGGTTTCGCCAAAATACTCGAGTAACATACGACTCCGGCATTTTACTGTACTTGTACCGTATTCAATTACCGCTTCAATTCTTTTTTTCAGCTCATTTTTTCGTAAATCGTAACTCTCTTTCGATATTTTTACCCGTTCAACCGTTATCCGTTCTTTAACAAAATAGATATATGGCGTACGATTTCGGGGTACATAATCGACAATTTTCGATTTTCGCAGATGTGTTAAATAGGTATAAACCTGTTCCTGATTTGTACCTGCCCGTTTTGCCAGCAACTCCTCGTCAATAGCAACGTAACCATTAAACAGCCCTGTGTACGAACGTAAAACAAGTTTTATAAAACTATCGAAATTGGCATTTGCCACCTGAAAACGGTACAATTCGTCGCGCGAAACAACAAAACAGACTCGCGACGGGCTATCCACCTCTTCGGTAAATTCGAGATAACCTTCGCGCTGTAAAATTTTCAGACTGTTATAAACCATTGCCTGCTGAAATTTAAATGCCTGTGCAAATCCCTGTAAATGAAATTCGAAAATCTGTCCTTTTCCAAAACCAACGGCAATTTCGAGATAATTGCAAAGTGCATCGTAAATACGTTTTATATTTGCCATTTCGGGAAAAGCAACCGAAACATGCTTTTTCAGCTTTGTAGTATCGGTAGTATTATAAAGTAAAACAGCAGCCGATTTTTTGCTGTCGCGCCCTGCCCTACCCGCCTCCTGATAATAGGCCTCCAGCGAATCGGGCGGTTGAATATGAATAACAAAGCGAACGTCGGGCTTGTCGATTCCCATTCCAAAAGCATTGGTAGCTACAATAACCCGTGTTTTTCCGGCAAGCCAGTTATCTTGTTTTTTACTACGCACCAAATTGCTTAACCCTGCATGGTAAAAATCGGCTGAGATTGCACTCTTTTTCAATTCATCGGCAATTTCGCGTGTTGCTCTCCGGCTTCGCACATAAATAATTCCCGAACCCTTTACTTTTTTAATCGTATCGACCAAATAGCCAATTTTATTTTCAACATTACGAACCAGATAATTGAGATTATCGCGCTGAAACGACATTTTCAAAGTGTTCTTTTTTTGAAATCCCAGTTTATTCTGAATATCGGCAGCAACTTTAGGTGTGGCTGTGGCTGTTAATGCAAGAATATTAACATTGGGAAGAATTTCGCGAAGACGAATAATGTTCATATAACTAGGGCGAAAATCGTAGCCCCACTGCGAGATACAGTGAGCTTCATCGACTGTAATAAGATTTACATTCATCTGCTCCAATCGCTCTCTAAATCGGTCTGAATTTAATCGCTCGGGCGAAATGTAAAGAAATTTATATTTGCCCCAAACTGCATTGTCGAGTGTTATTTTTATTTCGCGCCCCGACATTCCGCTATGAATTGCCAACGCTTTAATTCCGCGCCGGTTCAAGCTCTCAACCTGGTCTTTCATAAGTGCGATTAGTGGGGTGATTACAATACATATCCCCTCCTTCGACAGCGAAAATACTTGAAAAGTAATAGACTTGCCACCACCGGTAGGCATTAGTCCAAGAGTATCATTTCCATCAGCCACCGACTCAATAATATCGAGCTGTAAAGGACGAAAATCGGGATACCCCCAATACCTAATTAATATTTGCTGAAAACTTTCCATTAATACAAATTAAGAAATCATTCTGTGGTTTAACAATTTTTATTGCTCAAAACAGTTGTTGTAAGAAAAATATTCCATCGTAATCTGCTATTTTTTTGTAGTTTTGCGCATTAATAAAAAAAACATAAAAATAATAAAACATGTCGTTTCTTTCGGATAAAATACAATTTGAAGGTTTAACCTTCGACGATGTCCTTTTAGTTCCCTCATACTCAGAAGTATTGCCTCGCAGCGTCGATCTCTCTTCAAAATTCACACGTTCTATAACTATTAATACTCCCATTCTTTCGGCAGCTATGGATACAGTTACCGAAAACAAGATGGCGATTGCCATTGCCCGGGAAGGTGGAATTGGAGTCATTCATAAAAATATGGGGATTGTTGAGCAGGCTCACCAGGTAACAACAGTAAAACGAGCAGAAAACGGTATGATTTACGATCCGGTTACCATTACCGCCGAAAAAACCGTTAGCGATGCGCTCGATATTATGGCATCGTATAAAATTGGAGGAATTCCGGTTGTCGATAAAAACAGGTTTCTGGTGGGTATTGTTACCAACCGCGATTTGCGATTCGAGCGAAATATGAATCGTCCGATTCACGAAGTAATGACAAAAGACCATTTAGTTTCAACCACCGAATCGACAGATTTAGAAAGTGCTGCCGACATTCTTCAAAAATATAAAATTGAAAAACTTCCGGTTGTCGATAAAAACAACAAATTAATCGGGCTGGTTACTTATAAAGATATTACAAAAGCGAAAGATAAACCACTGGCTTGCAAAGACGAAAAAGGCCGGTTGCGTGTTGCTGCAGGAATTGGAATTGCCGGCGACACCATGGACAGAATCGACGAGCTTGTAAAAGCCGATGTAGATGCTTTGGTAATTGATACGGCTCACGGACATTCGAAAGGTGTTTTGGAATTGCTAAAAAAGATAAAAGCTAAATATCCTGAAAAAGATATTGTTGCCGGAAACATTGGTACTGCCGAGGCTGCCATTGCTCTTGTAAAAGCCGGCGCCGATGCAGTTAAAGTTGGAATTGGACCGGGCTCCATCTGTACTACTCGTATTATTGCAGGAGTGGGTGTTCCTCAACTTTCGGCAATTTACAGTGTGTCGCAGGCAATAAAAAATTCGGGAGTACCCGTAATTGCCGATGGTGGAATTCGCTATTCGGGCGACATTGTAAAGGCAATTGCAGCCGGTGCCGACTCGGTTATGGCCGGCGGACTATTTGCAGGAGTTGAAGAATCTCCCGGCGAAACAATTCTTTATCAGGGAAGAAAATTTAAATCGTACCGGGGAATGGGCTCGATTGAAGCGATGCAAAAAGGTTCGAAAGACCGCTATTTTCAAGACATGGAAGAAGATATTAAAAAACTTGTTCCCGAAGGAATTGCTGCACGGGTACCTTTTAAAGGAAGTTTGTACGAAGTTCTTTATCAGCTAATTGGTGGCTTACGAGCCGGAATGGGATATTGTGGATCACAAAACATTAGTGCGCTTCAAGAGGCAAAATTTACTAAAATTTCAAATGCCGGAATTCTTGAAAGTCATCCGCACGATGTTAGTATTACACGCGAAGCGCCAAATTACAGTAGCCGGTAAAATCGAAATAAACAGTTTTTCAATCTATTTAGTTTTAGTTATTTACTAATTTAATATTCAATGAAACGTATCATATTTTCATTACTAATTGCGTGTGGTTTTGCAATTAGCAGTTATGCACAAAACAATGAGCCCCTAATTACAATTGGGAATAAAAAAATAAGCAAATCGGAATTTGAACGTATTTATAAAAAGAACAACTCGAACTTATACGACAATTCAGATAAAAAAACTCCTGAAGAGTATGTTGATTTGTTTATAAATTTCAAACTAAAAGTGATGGAGGCCGAAAACCTTAAAATGGATACAAGTGCGGCCTTTATTAACGAATTAGCCGGCTACAGAAAAGAGTTGGCAGCTCCCTATTTAACCGATGTAAAATACAACGAAAAGATGGTAAAAAAGCTGTATGACCGTATGAATAAGGAAGTAAATGCAAGCCATATTCTTATAACCGTTCCCAAAAATGCAACTCCCGAGCAGGAAGACGAGGCTCTTAAAAAGATAAAAAAAATACGAAAAGAGATTCTTGCCGGAAAAGATTTTAGTGAAGCTGCCGTTGAGTATTCTAACGACCCGTCGGCAAAAAAGAACAAAGGAGTTTTGGGATATTTTACAGCGTTTCAAATGGTTGCTCCATTCGAAAATGCAGCATTTACAACTCCTGTAGGGGAAATTTCCGAACCTGTCAGAACCTCGTACGGGTTTCATCTGATTAAAGTGAATGACATTCGAAAAAATCAGGGAGAGCTTTTAGTTGCCCACATTATGAAAATGTTCCCCAAAAATATGTCGCCCGAAGTGAAGGCAAAAAAGAAAGCTGAAATTGATAAGATATATAAAAAATTGTTGAATGGAGCCAATTTTGCTGAGTTGGCAAAAACCGAATCGGAAGATAAAAGGTCGGCAAAACAGGGTGGTAAAATGCCATGGTTTAAATCGGGGCAAATTATTAAAGAGTTTTCGGAACCTGCATTTGCATTAAAAAACATAGGCGATTTTACAAAACCCATTGAAACAAAATTTGGTTTCCATATTATAAAAAAACTCGACCAGCGAGGAGTACCTCCATTTGAGAAAGCAAAAGCCGATATTGAAGCCCGCATTAAACGCGACCCGGCGCGGAGCATTACCAGCAAAACAGCTTTTGTAAATAAACTAAAGAACGAATACAATTACAGCGAAAACAGCGATGGAATTGCAATTTTAAAAAAGAAAAAAATTGGTGACCGTTTTAATAACGTAAATTTTGAGTTGTTTACTCTTGACGGGAAAACGTATAAATTCGATAAACTCAGAGTTTTTATTGCAAAACATAACATTAAATCGGGCACCTATTTTAACAGTTTTAACAATTGGGTAATTGAAGAAATTACTAACCTCGAAGATTCGAAACTGGAGGAAAAATACCCCGAGTTCAAATATATGATGCAAGAGTATCACGATGGAATTTTGCTATTCAATATTTCGGAAGAGAAAATTTGGGATAAAGCCGTTAAAGATACGGTAGGCCTCGAAGAGTTTTATGCAAAAAATAAAAAACGCTACATGTGGAAAGAACATTTTAAAGGCGAAATTTTAACTTGCAACGACTCTACAGTCCGCGAAGAGGCAGACAAATACTACTCGTCGGGGATGACAACCGATGAAATAAA
>WGCT01000509.1 GCA_015493625.1 Draconibacterium sp.
AAATCGGATGAAATTCTTAAAGAAATTCATAAAAAGGTGAATACAGAAGTAAATAAATTTTCGAAAATACAAAAAGTCGAACACCAGCCGGAACCTTTTGAAAAGACACCAACAAAAAAAATAAAGCGGTTTCTATATCATTAACAATGCAATATTGTTAAAAAGGAAAGTCTTATTTCGGGCTTTCCTTTTTTTGTTACAGGTTGTTAGAAAATGCTAATTTTGTAAAAAACTTAATAAAAACAAATGGTTACCGAATCGAGATACAGCGCACGTGGAGTTTCGGCATCGAAAGAAGATGTGCACGAAGCGATAAAAAATGTTGACAAAGGAATTTTCCCAAAAGCATTCTGCAAAATTATCCCCGATATTTTAGGTGGCGACCCGGAGTGGTGCAACATTATGCACGCCGACGGTGCCGGCACAAAATCGTCGCTGGCCTATTTGTACTGGAAAGAGACCGGCGACCTTTCGGTGTGGAAAGGAATTGCGCAAGACGCACTGATTATGAACGTTGACGACCTGCTTTGCGTGGGTGCAACCGATAACATTTTGGTGTCGTCGACCATTGGCCGGAACAAAAATAATATTCCGGGAGAAGTAATTGGAGCAATTATTAACGGCACCGAAGAGCTGCTTGCCACATTGCGCGAAATGGGTATTTCAATCTATTCAACCGGAGGAGAGACTGCCGATGTGGGCGATTTGGTGCGCACCATAATTGTCGACTCTACCGTTACCTGTCGTATGAAAAAAGCAGATGTAGTTTCTGCTGATAACATTTCGGCCGGCAATGTAATTGTAGGTCTTTCATCGTCGGGGCAGGCAACCTACGAAACCGAATACAACGGTGGAATGGGAAGCAACGGATTAACTTCGGCACGCCACGATGTTTTTGCAAATTATTTGGCTGAAAAATATTCCGAAGGATTCGACCCAAAAGTTCCTGCTGATTTGGTTTACTCTGGCAACTATAAATTAACCGATAAAATTGAAGGTTTGGGAATTGATGCCGGGAAATTTGTTCTTTCGCCAACTCGAACCTACGCACCGGTTATTAAAAAAGTGCTTGATAAATTTCGGAGTCAAATTTCTGGAATGATTCACTGCTCGGGCGGAGCACAAACAAAAGTGCTGCACTTTGTCGATAATGTACATGTTATTAAAGACAACATGTTTCCTGTTCCTCCTTTGTTCAGAATTATTCAAGAGCAATCGGGAACCGACTGGAAAGAGATGTACAAAGTATTTAATATGGGGCACCGTTACGAAATTTATTGTGGAAAAGATATTGCCGACGAAATAATTGCAATTGCAAAATTGTTTAATGTCGATGCGCAAATTGTTGGAAGAGTTGAACCTTTTAAAGGTAAAAAACTTACTATTAAGTCGGAGAAGGGGGAGTTTGTTTATTAACTTCATTCCCACGAAAGTGGGAATCCCGAGTGCAATGGAAATTTAAAGTAAAAGATTCCTGCCTGCACGAAAAAGAGAAAAGAAGAAAAAACAGATTATGGCACAATACGCATTATTAGAAAAATACGAATCGATTAAACACCGTTTCGAAGAGGTGGAGCAGCAGATTACCGACCCCGAAATTATTTCGGATATGAAACGGTATGTAAAGCTGAACCAAGAATATAAGAACCTTGAAAAGCTGGTCAATGTTTTCAGGGAGTATAAAAACCTTGTTGACAACATTGAAACCGGGAAAGAGATGCTGGCTGATGAAAGTGATGAGGAGTTGCGCGAAATGGCACGCGAAGAGATTGAAGAATCGGAAAAAATGATTCCGGAGAAAGAGCAGGAAATAAAGCTGCTGCTTGTACCTGCCGACCCGGAAGATGCTAAAAATGCCATACTCGAAATACGTGCCGGAACAGGTGGCGACGAGGCAAGTATTTTTGCCGGCGACCTTTTCAGAATGTACACCAAATTCTGCGAAAAAAAAGGTTGGCGTATGGAAGTAACTAATGCCAACGAAGGATCATCGGGCGGCTACAAAGAAATTGTTGCCAACATTAAAGGCGAAAATGTTTATGGAGTAATGAAATACGAATCGGGTGTGCACCGTGTACAGCGTGTGCCACAAACCGAAACACAGGGACGTGTTCATACATCTGCGGCAACTGTTGCCGTTTTACCCGAAGCCGAAGAGTTCGACATCGACGTAAAAGAGAGCGACATCAGAAAAGACACTTATTGCTCTTCGGGACCGGGTGGGCAGTCGGTAAATACAACCTACTCGGCAATCCGGTTAACACACGAACCAACCGGAATTGTGGTTACTTGTCAGGACCAAAAATCGCAACTAAAAAACCTGGCAAAAGCGATGATTGAACTGCGTTCGAGAATTTATGCACTCGAACATCAAAAATACCTCGATGAGATTTCATCGAAACGAAAAACGATGGTTTCAACCGGCGACCGCTCGGCAAAAATACGTACCTATAACTGGCCACAGGGGCGCGTTACCGACCACCGCATTAATTTAACGCTCTACAATTTGCAAGCAATTATTAATGGCGACATCGACGAGATAATTGAAAAACTTATGATTGAAGAGAATGCCGAACGACTGAAAGAGGCTGAGATTTAAAGAAGCCCTAACCCCAACTGTTCTCCGAAAGAGAATGAAGTGAGAACTACCAGTTGAAATTGTACAAAATAACTTGGAAATAAATAAAATTATCAAATACAAAATCCTCCTCTCTGGAGGAGTTAGAGGGAGCTTAAAATGAACAAACAACAACTTTTCGAACAGATACAAAAAAAGCGCAGTTTCCTTTGCGTTGGGTTGGATACCGATAGTAAAAAAATACCGGAACACCTTTTGGAAACGCACGACCCTATTTTTTCCTTTAACAAAGAAATTATTGATGCTACAGCAGAATTTACCGTTGCGTATAAACCCAATTTAGCTTTTTACGAAAGTTTGGGTTCGCAAGGATGGGAGAGCCTCGAAAAAACGGTGATGTATATCCGTTCGCGGCACCCCGAAGTATTTATTATTGCCGATGCAAAACGGGGAGATATTGGAAATACGTCGAATTTATATGCCCGTGCTTTTTTCGAACGCCTCGATTTTGATGCCGTTACCGTTGCACCGTATATGGGCGAAGATTCGGTAAAACCATTTATGACTTACAATGAAAAGTGGGTTATTCTGTTGGCACTCACTTCAAATAAGGGAGCATCCGACTTCCAGTTTATGGAAGAGAAAAACAGCGGAGACAAACTCTTCGAATCGGTTTTGAGAACTTCGCAAAAGTGGGGCTCTACCGAGAATATGATGTATGTTGTAGGTGCAACAAAAGCGGAAAAGCTAAAAGAGATTCGTGAAATTATTCCGGAGCATTTCCTGCTTGTTCCGGGTGTTGGTGCGCAAGGTGGAAGTTTACAGGAAGTTGCAAAGAACGGGATGAACAGCCAATGCGGACTTCTGGTAAACTCATCACGTGGAATTATTTACGCATCAAACGATGTTGATTTTGCCGAAAAGGCACAGGAGGCAGCAAAAACTATTCAACTGGAAATGGAGGAACTTTTAAAAGAGGCAAATTTAATTTAGTCAAAAAAAGAGGCAGCTTCTACAAGCTGCCTCAAAGCCATGAAAACAATTAAACAATGTTCAGAAAACAGAAAACAATTTTTATATCGTCATAATATCTTTCTCCTTAGCTTTCACTAAGTCGTCAACTTTCGTTGTATAGTCATCAGTTAATTTTTGAACTCCGGCTTCGGCATCTTTTTCCAAATCCTCCGACAATCCGTCTTTTTGCAATTTTTTCAAGTTATCGTTTGCATCTTTACGAGCTGTACGAATACTTATTTTTGCATGTTCTCCCTCCTGATGCACCTGTTTTACTAAATCGCGTCGTCGCTCTTCAGTTAATACAGGAATATTTATTCTTATAATTTCTCCGTTATTGTCGGGATTAAAACCCAAATTTGCATTCATAATTGCTTTTTCAATAACGGGAATTAACCCTTTCTCCCAAGGTTGAATTGCTATTGTTCTCGCATCGGGTGTGCTTACATTCGAAACCTGATTCAAAGGAGTCAAACTTCCGTAGTAATCGACCACTACACCATCTAACATTGATGGTGCTGCCTTTCCAGCCCTAATATGCAATAACTCTTTCCCGAGATGCTCGATTGCACCTTCCATCTTCTCCTCGGTATGTTCTAAAATGAAATCTACTTCTTCTTGCATTAGGTTAAGCC
>WGCT01000510.1 GCA_015493625.1 Draconibacterium sp.
ATCCTCCAGACCAAAATCCAAAAAAACAAGGATTGAAACTCGAATTAGAAGTACAAGATGGAGAACGGAGACACACCTCCAGACCAAAATCCAAAAAAACAAGGATTGAAACTACTTTCGTGCCTCCGGTGTGCTTTCCGGTGTTTCACCTCCAGACCAAAATCCAAAAAAACAAGGATTGAAACTGTCATGTCAAAAGTAAAAAACACAATCAAAGGGATCCTCCAGACCAAAATCCAAAAAAACAAGGATTGAAACTCGAATTAGAAGTACAAGATGGAGAACGGAGACACACCTCCAGACCAAAATCCAAAAAAACAAGGATTGAAACAAAAATAGAAAGACCGAGAGAACACAGTTATTTTTACTGCCACAGATTAAAGATTTTACAATCTGGGAATCTGTGGCAATTAATATAAGCCCTGTTAATTCTTGAGATTTTTGTTGACAATCAGCATGATATAAAAACATCCCGAAGGTTTTTCGTTATCCCATTAAAATAAAATCGGCGCCTTCAATATATTTTTTAGCCAGCAAAAACGCTTTAATTTCTTCATCTGCCCCATAACTCGTTACCATCGACACAATAAAAATAGATCCCTTATTTGGAATATCATTAAAATGAATGGTCTGTTTTTGCGTTGTTTTATTTTTTACAACATCAATATATCCGGTAATTTTCACACCCTCGTTTTCGAGTAATTTTGCCCGTTGCCGAGTTTTCCGTCCGGCTCCCCAAACCCAAATATTAGGATGAAACGGATTGTTCTTCTCCGCCCATTTATAAAAATATTTCGCTTTAATCTTAAAAAAAGCTTCGGTCGAGTAACGCTCGTCGGTGCGGGTAAGTCGCGTTGCACTATCGTGCCACTCGAGAAGCGGCTCGGGGATTTTTGCCATTTTTACTCCGGCAGCTAAAAACCGCAGTTGCATCTCGTAATCTTCAGGGAAATCGCCATCTCTATTCCCACCGTATTTTGTAAATAGCTCTTTTCTAAAAAAAATTGTCGGATTAATGAGAGGTATTTCAACAAAGCGGCTCAACGAAATGGCTTCAGGCGTATAAAACGAATTTACACGCGCCACAAACCGCTCGAAACCTTTCGTGTTTTTATTGTGTGCAACATATTTTACATGGCAACCCACAACTCCTGTTTCCTGGTTATTTTGCAAATATTGCAGCTGTTTTTCGAGTCGCATTGGCAGCGAAATATCATCGGCATCCATACGCGCAATAAAATCTCCTTGTGCATTTTCCAATCCGCAATTCATTGCATTTGCCACTCCCTGTTTTGGTTCGTTTATTAACCGAACGCGCAAATCTTTTGCAACAAGTTGTGTGGCCACCTTCAAACTGTTATCGGATGAATTGTTATTTACAAGCAACAATTCGAAATTGGCAAACGATTGATTTAAAATACTGTCTGCCGCTGCCTGCAATGTTTTTTCGGCATTAAAAAACGGTAAAACAACAGAAACCGCAACCCCCATTTAAAATAGTTTTATTGTGTAAGATCCTGAAAAACATTTTCCAAATTCTGCTGTTTCTCGCGAAGCGTTAACAGTGTAAGATTATTTTCAACGGCAAAGTTAAAAATTGCCGGTCTGATATCGTCTTCAACTGCCGAGTCAATCTTCCAAATGCCATTTTCGAAGGTGGCATTTTCAACCCCATAAATCGTTAACATACGGTCGCGTGTTACAGGTTTATCGAACCCTGCCACAACAGTTTGCCGCCGGTTAATTGTTCTGCTTTTAAGCGTTTCTATTCCGCCGTCGGCAACAATTTCACCCTTTTTAATTATAATTGCCCGGGTGCAAACAGCTTCCACTTCCTGCATAATATGCGACGAAAGAATAACGGTTTTCTCCCGTCCAACCTCCCTGATTAACTCGCGTATCTCTTCCAGCTGATTGGGGTCGAGGCCCGTAGTAGGTTCATCGAAAATAAGTATCGACGGGTTATGAATAAGTGCCTGCGCCAACCCTACCCGCTGACGGTAACCTTTCGACAAGGCTCCTATTTTTTTATGCTGCTCGTCGCCCAGTCCGGTCAATTCAATCATCTCCGAAATGCGCTGCTTTTTATTTTTCAACCCATAAAAACCGGCAGTAATCTCCAACGACTCTTTAATATATAAATCGGTATAAAGTGGGTTCTGCTCGGGCAGGTAACCAATTTTTTTCCTAATATCAATCGTATCGGTGGGTTCCATTTTTTTGTTATCAATAAAAACCTCACCCGTGTCGAAAGGCAAAAATCCGGTAATTATTTTCATTAATGTCGATTTTCCCGCTCCGTTTGGCCCCAACAAACCAACCAATTCGCCATTATTTATTCGAAAGCTCACATTATTTACCGCCTTTTGCTTCCCAAATAATTTCGTTATATTCCTCGTTTCTACACTCATACATTTATTATTAAAAACAAAAATACTCTATTCTTTTTATTTTGAAAGCATTAGTGTAAATTTGCAAATTCGCATAAAAAACTATTTTAATGGAAGATCGTCATTTTAATTACATAAAAGACTTAACAAAGTACGAAAGACAAGAAACGTGGGAAGTAAATATTGGTGGAGTTCCGGTTGGCGGAAACAATCCGATTCGGATTCAGACCATGACCGATACCGACTCGAAAGATACCGAAGCAACTGTTGACCAGATAGAACGGGTAATAAGAGCCGGAGCCGATTATGTAAGAGTAACCGTTAAAGGTATTCACGATGCTGAAAATCTGAAAAACATAAAAAAGGAGCTGGTGGCTCGCGGGTTTAATACACCGCTAATTGGCGACATTCATTTCAACCCAAAACTTGCTGAGATTGCAGCAAAAAGCATTTCAAAAATTCGAATTAACCCGGGAAATTTCTACGATAAACGGGCTAAATTTCAAAATAAAATTTATTCAGATAAAGAGTACAAGGCTGAACTTGTAAAAATTGAAGAGCAGTTTATTCCATTTCTTAAACTGATGAAGAAAACCAAAACTGCCATTCGGATTGGTGCAAATCAGGGGTCACTTTCCGACCGGATTATGAGCCAGTTTGGAGATACTCCAACCGGCATTGCCGAGTCGGTAATGGAATTTTTAAGGATATGCAAAAAGGTCGATTTTAAAGATGTTGTGGTTTCAATAAAATCGAGCAACACACGAGTTATGGTTTACACCGTTCGACTGTTAAACTATAAAATGCGCCTTGAGGATATGAAATTCCCCATTCATTTGGGTGTAACAGAAGCGGGCGAAGGCGAGGACGGAAGAATAAAATCGGCCGTTGGAATTGGTGCTCTTTTGGGCGATGGAATAGGAGACACAATTCGCATTTCGTTAACCGAAGCTCCTGTAAAAGAGATTCCTGTTGCTCAAAAACTGGTCAACCATTTCAGAAGTTACGAATTTCACGAGCCCATTACAGCCCCGTTAATTGCACAAACAAACCCCTTTGAATACGAACGACGCGAAACCCGCCCCGTTTTAAATATGGGGGGCAAGCAGTTGCCGGTGGTGGTTGCCGACTTGGGCGACCACAGTTTACGCGAAATGATTCCGATTCGGGGAAAACTGGTTCCCGATTATTTTATGTCGGACAATGTAATTATGGACATTGAAGGCGAAGAGTATCCTATTATTTCACTCGAAGAGTATCTGTTTGAAAGCACACGTTGGGGACGAATGAAATTTATTAGAACAAGCAAACAGGAGTTCGACCGCTTTATGGATTTGCACCCCGAAATTATTACCAAACTAAAACAGACCCGGAAAACAGTTCTTGTTCTGGAAAGTTTTAATAAAAATCCGATGGCCGAATTACGCGCATTTTTTATGGCATTGGAAACACACATCTGGAAAGTACCTGTTATTTTACATCGCCGCTACGAAGAGAGTGTTCTCGAAGACCTGCACATTAAAGCTTCAGCAGATTTGGGAGCTCTTTTTATTGACGGTTACGGCGACGGGATTTGCATATCGAACGACAGTGAGAACATTACTTTTACCGAATTAAAAGATTTAGACTTCGGCATTTTACAAGCCAGCCGCATGCGCGTTTCGAAAACCGAATTCATATCGTGCCCCGGTTGCGGACGTACTCTGTTTGAATTACGCGAGGTTACCTTGAAAATTAAAGAGCACTTTAAACATCTCGACCATTTGAAGATTGGAATTATGGGCTGCGTTGTGAATGGCCCGGGCGAAATGGGCGATGTTGATTATGGCTTTGTTGGAACAAGTACCGATAAAGTTAGTTTATACAAAGGGCTTAAACCCGTAAAACGAAATATTATTTTCGAAAATGCCGTGGAAGAACTGGAGCAGATTATCCGCGAAAATGGCGACTGGAAAGACCCGGAATAAGAATAAATCTAGATTATCGAGAAACAGGGCTGTCTCATTGTTGAGACGGCCCTGTTTTTTTTATCAGTTAACTGCCTATCAGTTTCGGCTCGACAGTTTCGAAAGAAGTCGTAAGATTTCGAGATAGAGCCAGATTAATGTTACCATCAACCCGAAAGCACCGTACCACTCCATATATTTTGGAGCGCCCGAGCCTGCGGCTCTTTCAATAAACGAAAAATCGAGGACCAGATTTAACGCAGCAATGGCAACCACAACCAAACTAAAGCCGATGCTCAAGTTACTGTTTCCATATAAGATACCCATGGGTGCGCCAAACATACTACCAATAAAACTCACCAAATAAACCAATGCAATTCCGGCAGTGGCAGCAAAAATCCCCATTGTAAGTTTTTGCGTAACTTTTATTATTCCCGACCTGTATAAAAACAGCATGGAAAAAAACACGGCAAGTGTTAATGCCACGGCACGCATTACAACTCCGGGATACATCATTTCGAACATGGCCGACAAGCCCCCCAAGAGCAGCCCTTCAAAAGCAGCATAAATTGGTGCCGATATTGCAGAACTCTGCGGTTTAAAAACAGTTACCAAAGCTGTTATCAGTCCACCTATTCCGCCAATAACAAGCCACGGCAAAACAGCAGCACTTCCCGCTTCCGGATTAATAGCAATGGCATCAAAAAACTTATTCCAGGTAAAAATAGCACCGGCAACAACAATAAGCAACATTAATGCAGTCTTGTTTATAGTACCGTTTATCGTCATTACTTCGGTAGAAAAACCAACCTCTTTATTAAAAGCTTTCTCTTTTAATACCGGATTTGAAGATCTTGTAATATTCATCATTTCTATTAATTTTTATAATTACTGACGACAACAATCAAATTCCTTACCAACAAAATTCCCCTGACAGGATTGCAGGAATACTATTCGTTTTCAGTCGCTTCAGAATCTGAGTCTTCCGCCTGTTTGTCCGTATTTTCTTCGAACGGATTCGTGCCTTCGGTGAAAATTGGGTTGTTCTCTTTTGTTTTATCAACCGGAACAAAACCTTCTGGTGCGACAATTGACTCGCCGGGGACATACGGAAATACATCGACAATTGTACTTACAGCAATGGCAGTTACAACGTATGGAATTACAAGATACGACAAACTCTCTTCGAGGCGTTTAAGTGCTTCGTTAATAGTGTCGGCCATAATTAAATAGTAGGTACGAAGCTTTTTCTCTTTACCTGCTTCTTCATCAACAGTAACCAAATTTATGGTTACTTTATACCACCACTCGCCGTCGTCGTATTGAAAAATTTCGGCAATTCGCGACTTTTTAATATCGATAACGGAAAACTCGCCACCTTTAACAATTTCCTGCATTTTGTTAATCATGCGGGTTTCGGCATCGGTAAACGAAACGGCATCGAGTAAAAAGTTTTCGGCAACCATTTGCTCGCTCCCACTTTCCGATACTTTCATGTATTTCACCTTACTTTCGAACCAGGTTTGCATCATAGTTTATTTATTTTTTTATGAGCTCACAAAAGTAGTTTTCTTGAATAAACAAGTTTGTTTTTTGCTGAATTTATTCTGTAAACTTTTCAACAAAATCCGAAGTCTCTATAGATTTATGCCCACAACAACAAAAAGCTGCTCGGTGGTTGGATTAAGTATAACACTGCCCGACAGAGGGAGAGAAAACGAGTCGGTAAATTTTATTTTCTTTGTTGTCCCCACGCCTACATTTACTACTCCGAATTTATAATCGGGGGTATGAAGTCCGTCGCCGGCCCCCACAAAAACATCAACATGTTTAAACCCGTATTTTGCTTCGAAATACATATCGCAACCTGCATTACCAGCAGAACCCGGAGCCGTAGCTTTGGTGAAAAA
>WGCT01000511.1 GCA_015493625.1 Draconibacterium sp.
CGGAGATGTGTATAAGAGACAGTTTATAGGGAGGAATAAAACGACGAAGTAACTTTAGAAAATCTTTCATAAATATATTTGTTTCCTTCTCTTTTGGAAAGGTAAATGAGGTCTAAAAAATGCCAGTATAATTTTGTGGTGTAATCTGTTTTAACTCCTCTTTTATTTTCTCCGAAACGTTGAGTTCGTCGACAAAATTATGAATGGCTTCTCTGTTTATTACCTCGTTTCTTCGGGTTAAATCTTTTAATGCCTCGTACGGATTAGGGAAAAATTCGCGCCTCAAAATGGTTTGAATTGCTTCGGCAACCACGGCCCAGTTCTCTTCCAAATCTTTTTCTATGGCAGCCTCGTTAATTAAAAGTTTGTTTAGTCCTTTTAAAGTCGATTTTATGGCAATAAAAGTGTGCCCGAACGGAACGCCAATAAACCGCGTAACCGTGGAGTCGGTGAGGTCGCGCTGTAACCGCGAAACCGGTAATTTTTGTGCCATCTGTTCGAATCCTGCGTTGGCAATTCCTATGTTTCCCTCCGAATTTTCGAAATCGATGGGATTTACTTTGTGTGGCATAGTTGACGAACCCACTTCGCCTTTTTTAATTCTCTGCTTAAAATAGCCCATCGAAATGTATGTCCAGATGTCGCGGTCTAAATCGAGAATAATATTGTTAATGCGTTTCATTGCGTCGAAAATGGCGCTGTGATTGTCGTAGTGCGTTATTTGCGTGGTAAATTGCGAGCGGTCAAGTCCCAGTTTCTCTTTGCAAAATTTATTGGCAAACTCTTCCCAGTTAATATTTGGGTAGGCAACCAAATGCGCATTAAAGTTACCGGTTGCGCCACCAAATTTTGTATCAATCGATATGGATTTTAACTGAACCAGCTGAACCATAATTCGCTCGATAAATACTTTTATCTCTTTACCCAATTTTGTTGGCGAAGCCGGTTGTCCGTGTGTTTTTGCAAGCATCGGAATATCTTTCCACTCGATCGAAAGAGTGAGTAACTTCTCAATTAGCTGCTGTAACAACGGATAATATTCATTCTCGAGTGCATCCTGAATTAATTTTGGAATTGCAGTATTATTTGCGTCTTGCGAGGTTAATCCGAAGTGAATAAACTCTTTATATTTACTCAGTTCCAACTTGTCGAACTTCTCTTTTATAAAGTATTCAACCGCTTTTACATCGTGGTTGGTAACACTTTCAATCTCCTTTATCCGTGCAGCATCTTCAACCGAGAAGTTTTTATAAATTTCATGAAGTTTATCCAGTTGTTCTTTCGAAATACCGGTCAGTTGCGGAAGCGGAATTTCGCAAAGCGCAATAAAATATTCAATCTCGGTAAATACCCGGTACTTAATCAGGGCAAATTCGCTAAAATATTTCCACAGGTTTTCTACTTTGTTTCCGTATCTTCCATCAACCGGCGAAATCGCTGTTAAAGCGGTTAATTCCATCTTTTATATTTTTTGAAGTTATATTTTGATTGCAAATTTAACAATTTCGACGGATTTAATTTTTTGTGAAATAAGTAATGCCGAATCATATGAAATAATTCATATTTGTTTCAAACTTCATTCACATTAAATTTTCTAAATTCGCCCTTAATTGTATTATTATATCAGTTTTTAACTTTTATAAAAGTCATTGAAAGATTTGAATAAGTTTCGATTGGCAGATTGAGTTAATTGCTAATTATTAACAACAATGTAGCGGAAGCGTAGTACAAAAGCGAAGAGCAAAGGAAAAACAGAAGAATGAGAAAGACACGAATTTCGATAGTATCGTATTTAAATAGTAAGCCATTTTTACACGGATTAAAAAATTATAATGAAGCTGCCGGTTTTGAAATAAGCCTCGATATTCCTGCAGAAATTGTAACTAATTTGAGTTCCGGGGTGTCAGATTTAGGATTAATTCCGGTTGCCGGGCTGAACGATTTAAAAGAATATGAGATTGTTAGCGATTTCTGTATCGGGGCAGTAGGGAAAGTGCGTACGGTGGTTTTAATTTCCAATGTTCCGCTGGAAAAGATAGAAACTGTTTTAATGGATTACCAATCGAGAAGTTCTGTTTTACTGGCAAAAATTTTAGCAAAGTTTTATTGGAAAAAGGAGTTTAACTGGGAAAATACCGACGATGGTTTTCAAAACAATTCAATAAAAGGAGCTACTGCAGGAGTGGTAATTGGCGACCGCGTTTTCGATATCGAGAAAAAATATAAATACTCGTATGATTTAAGCGAAGAGTGGTATAAATTTACCGGGCTGCCTTTTGTTTTCGCCGTTTGGGCATCAACAAAAAAAAATTCAGCAGAGTTTCAAAAAGGTTTTAATGATGCCCTGTTTCTTGGAATTGACAACATTTCGGAAATTGCA
>WGCT01000512.1 GCA_015493625.1 Draconibacterium sp.
AATTAATTCTATATCCAATAGTCGATTCTTCTTCAAAGAACCGTAAAAATTCTTCGCTTAAATCAATCCGTAAAGTTCTCGAGAACATTTGAATTTGCATATTGTTCTCCGGATCGTAAACATTAAATTTTAACAAAGCTTTTCCGTTATTGTTTGCGGTTAAAGCGTTAATTTCCGAAATAACTGCTTCGTTAAGCTTATCGAGGGGTAAATTTATGGTTACACTTTTAATATAATTTTTCCGAACTTCGGAAAGCAGCTCAATCTGAGAAACTTTAAATTCGTAATATTCGCTTTTCCACCGTTTTTGAACACTTCCTTTTACCATTAAAAAAAGTCCGGGTTTGCAATATTTATGAAAGTTAACATAGTCTTGTCCGAAAAAGAAGAACTCTTTTGAATCGGTATAATCGGCCAGAGTAAGTGTTCCGAAGGGGTTTCCGTTTTTCGATGTTCCTTCGCGTGCAGCGGTAACCATCCCTCCCAATACAAAATCTTTTTCGATGTATTTTTCAATGTCGTTATTTAAATCTTTTAGTCCCACATCGCGCGAGCAGAAACTTTTTATTTCGAGTTTATAGTCATCGAGAGGATGTGCGGTAAGGTATATTCCAATCAGGCTTTTCTCTTTTTCGAGGAGGATTAATTTTGCCCATTCATCGACTTGTGGTGGTGCAGGTTTTTTTATCACTTCGCTGCTTCCCATTCCGCCAAATAAACTTTGCTGAGCACTTTGTGTTTCTAATTGCACTTTATTTCCGTATCGAATTAATTTTTCGATAAACGAGGTGGAGTCGTTTTCATCGTCGCCTGCAAAGAAACAGCTGCGGGGAACTTCGCCCAAATTGTCGAAAGCTCCTGCAGTAGCCAGTGCTTCGAGGTTCTTTTTGTTAACGGTTTGCAGGTTGGCATTTTCAACCAAATCGTAAATGGTTTTAAAGCCGCCAATTTTTTCGCGCACTTTAATAATTTCCTGAACGGCACCTGCTCCAACACCTTTTATTGCACCCATTCCAAACCGAATATCTCCATTTTTATTGGCGGTAAATTTCACAAAGCTTTCGTTTATGTCGGGGCCGAGAACATTGAGTTTCATACGTTTGCACTCGGTCATTAACTTTGTAATATCGGTAATATTATTTAGGTTCCGGCTAAGGTTGGCTGCCATAAATTCGGCAGGGAAGTGTGCTTTTAAATAACCTGTTTGGTAGGCAATATGTGCATAACAAACCGAGTGCGATTTGTTAAATGCATACGAAGCAAATGCTTCCCAGTCTTTCCATATTTTATCGATTACGGTGTCGGGGTCTTGTCCGGTTAATGTACATTCATCGGTAAATTGGAAATTAGCTTTGCATCCGGTTATAAACTTCTCTTTCAGTTTGTTCATCTCCGCAATTTTCTTTTTCCCCATTGCTTTACGCAGCGAGTCGGAGTCGCCCCGGGTAAATCCGGCAAGCAATCGCGACAGTAACATTACCTGTTCCTGAAAAACGGTAATGCCATAAGTTTCGCCAAGATATTTCTCCATCATTGGAAGGTCGTACTTAACTTTTTTACGGCCGTGTTTCCGATCGATATAGTCGGGAATGTATTGCATTGGCCCCGGACGATAGAGGGCGTTCATTGCAACTAAATCTTCAAACCTGTTGGGTTTCAGGTCGCGCAAATGTTTTCTCATTCCGTCCGATTCAAACTGAAAAACAGCCGTTGAACCTCCCTTACTAAACATCTCATAGGTTGCTTTATCGTCTTCGGGAATAGTATCTATATCAACTTCAATCCCTTTTGACAGGCGAATATTTTCGAGTGTTTCTTTTATAATAGAGAGGGTTTTCAGCCCAAGAAAATCCATTTTCAGCAGTCCGATATCTTCAACAAAACGACCGTCATACTGTGTAGTTTGCAAAAATTCTTCGTCTTTTGTGGGCATTAACGGAATATGGTCGGAGAGGGGGTCGCGACTAATTAAAATTCCACATGCGTGAACTCCCGACTGGCGGACTGACCCCTCCAGCGTTTCGGCAAATTTTATGGTTTGCGCAATTAATTGGTCTTCCGAATTTTTCTCTTTTTTTAACTCGTTGCTCTCTTTGTATGCTTTTTCGAAAGTCATTTTAGGTGCTTCGGGAACCAGTTTTGCCAAACGGTCGGCTTCGCGAAGTGGCAATTTCAGAACACGTGCAACATCGCGAATGGCCGATTTTGTCGCCATTGTGCCAAAAGTGCAGATGTGTGCCACTTTATCGCGGCCATATTTTTCGGTTACATAATCGAGTACAAGTTGCCGGCCGTCGTCGTCGAAATCG
>WGCT01000513.1 GCA_015493625.1 Draconibacterium sp.
AGAAATTATTCATTAAATTAAAAAAAGGATGAAACAAATTGTAATAGGAATTTTAATGGTCTTTGCAACCTTTGTTGTGTATGCAAAAGAAAAAGAAACAAAAATAGCAGACACAAAAAATACTGCAACCATGGTACTTTCCGGTTCGGTTGCTGATGAAAACTCTGGCGAATCGTTAGTTGGTGTTGAAGTGAAAATTGAAGGGACAGATTTAAAAACTTATACCGATTTCGATGGGAACTTCTCATTTAAAAATTTAAAATCTGGAGAATATAAAGTTGTATCGACTTACATCTCGTACCAAAAAAACAGCAAGAAATTAATCATTTCCCCAAATACTAAAAATATTAAAATAAAACTACAAGCTTCTAATTAATATCAGATTTTGCAGCTCCCCATGATTGAAACCGCCTCTGAGAGCAGAAGCGGTTTTTTCTGCTTCGCAAAGTTGCCAAACTTATTGTTTTTGCAAATATTTTTGTCGGTATTTTCCGGGAGACAATCCTTCTTGCTCTTTAAAAACACGATTAAACGTGTTCTGCGAACCAAACCCAACCAGCTCCGAAACGTAATTGACAGAATACTTTTCAAATCCACCATCAGATAAATATTTCTTTGCTTCGGCTATACGGTAGCGGTTAACAAATTCGCTGAAAGAACACGAAAACTCGCTGTTTATTAAATTCGAAATGTAAGTGCGATTGGTTTGCAACAGCATAGAAACCCGGGTCATTTTCAGGTCTGGATTTCGATAAATCATTTCTTCCTCAAATAAATCCAATAATTTCTCTTTCAGCAATTTCCGGTTTGTGTTTTTTGAATCGAATTCAGGATGCTGATTTTCGTCGTCAATTAAATCAACCACCGTATAATTTTGCAAATACCCCTGATAACCAATAAAAAAGAGAAGGACACTAAAAACTGCCGATGGAATTACCAACAGAAGGGTTGAATCAAAAAATACTTCACGTCCGATAAAATTAAAAACCATGCTCAGAAATGAGGTGATAATGAATGAAACCAGCAACAGTTTTACCCAAATAATTGTCCTGTTTTCCAGATTCGAATAAAAATTGGCAACACGCGAATTGTACCTTTTTACCAACTTGCTGCCAAGAATCAGAAACAGAACCACCTGAATTAAAAACGTTAACCGGCTGAGTAGATAAATTCCTCTCTGAATTTTAACGAGTATTGTTTCAACACCTGTTGTTGGTGTTTCAAACAGAAAAGTATTCATGTAATATTCGCGCTCTTGCCCCGACATAAAAAGATAAATCACAAAAGTTGCCAAGCCGAAAAAAAAGGCAGGAATAAGAAGCCGTAAATTCTTGAGTTTAGCCTGAGTCTCGGAAGTGAGCAACTTTATGTACCAGTAATACAACGGGTAAACCGACAGTGATGCAAAATTGTAAAGGGGATCGAAATAGATAAAAACATTGTTGTGTATTTTAAAAAATACAGCGTGCGACAGAAACACGGCAAAAGCAACGATCATAAAAATCCCCAAAAACTGTTTTGCACTGTTGTTGCTATGTTTTGAAATCAGAAAAATCAAAGCCCAAAACAACGTCACATACATCGGCGTGTATATAATCAAGTCATTTATCATTTGGTGTTATCTTTTCTTAGAGGCCGGAAATATACCAATAATTTACCTTTTGAAGATTGTATTTACCTTTTGAAGATTGCTCATATTGAATATAGATTACTTTTAACACTTACACATTTTTAATAAGTATGATTTGCACCAAATGTAAACAGCCGATTGAACCGGGAGATAAATTCTGTCCGCACTGCGGTGCTCCTGTTCAAAAAGAAGTAGAACAAGTTAAACAATGCCCGAAATGCGGCCACGAAAATCCTGCGGGTGCAGTTTTCTGTGAAAATTGTGGTGAATCGCTAAAAGCAAAAGGTGCTGCTCCAACTTCTCCTCCAGAACCTAAAAAAGACGAGCCTAAAACATTTACCTCTGCAGGAAACTACTCGGGTACCATGGTAAAAGGGAAAACCTCTAAATCGTGGAAAAGGCTTAAAATCATTCTGCTCATAGTTGCGATAATTGCACTAATTGTATTTGTTATCTGGTATAGAACCGACCCCAATGCCAAAGAGATAATGGGCAACGTGTTGTTTGGTGCAACGGTAATGCTCATATTTGGATTTATTATTTGGCGAAAAGCAAAAAAAGGAAAAATTAAAAGTTCGAAGCAAAGAAATGCTGATTACGACTGGAACGATCAGGATGACGATTACGACAATTCGGAGGATAACGATTTTGATGATGACTAAACATTAATTATGAATTACTGTTCAAATTGCGGCAACGTAATCAATAAAGACGCAAAATTTTGCAGCTCGTGTGGCACTGCAACAAGTAAAAAAACCAAAGAGCATTTTTGCCCAAAATGTGGAAGTACATATAGTTTAACCGACAAGTTTTGTCCGGGCTGTGGAACTCCTACCCCTCCACAAGAGATTAAACAACCTCAAATCGATTCTTTGGAAAAGCAAGAACCTGAGAAAAAAGGAGAATTCACAAAAGAGGGGCGCAAAATTATTGATTCCGGACCGAGACCGGAACAGCATCAATCAGCTCCTGTTCCACCACCAATTTCAAAACCTCCCAAAAAGAAAAAGCGGGGCTGTTTAGGCTGCCTCGGAAAAAGCATCCTCATTATTTTAGTTTTAATGATTGTTGGTGTGGTTATTATTTGGAATTTGCCCGATGACGAAGAAGAGGAATTAACCGGCACTAATATTCCGGGAATTGTTGACATTAAACCAACAAAAAAAGAGGGGGCAAAAAAATATTCAAAGCCAAATCTAAAAGCTAAATCGACACTAATTAAAACAACTGTAGATACCGATACGGCAGAAATGATAATAGAAGCTACTAATGAGATTAGCATAGTACTGCCCATTGCTTTGTTAGATAATAAAGAAGAATTAGTTGTGAAAGAACTCAAACCTGTTCAATTACCTAATGGACAAAAATCGGACTTAGTTTTAGATATTTCGTTGGGCAATCAACATCAATTCGATGATTTTATTGAAATTTTGGTAACTCCACCTGCAAGCTTTAATCCTCAGAACGATTACATTCAGTGTTTGTCTATGTCGGCAGGAGATAATAACTGGCAACCGGTTATGGCTTTTTACGAACCTGAAATTAATAAAGTGCGGGTGGTGACAGACCATCTGTCATCTTTTGCCATTAACGTTATTAAGTATAACGGAACAGCTCTTATTATAGATCCCATGTACACAGTTGCAACAGAAACTTATAAATATTTTAGGACTATTACCTCGAGTGATGCAGTTTCTATACTTGATGGTTACAATACCGAGCGGGTAAGCAAAACATTAAACAAAGACTACCATGTTTTAAGTTGGAATACTGTAATGGATGTTTATGGTCTTGCCGGTACGGGTCTCTCTTTTATGGAAAATGGTGCAGGAATGAGTGGATTATCAAAGATAAATGAGGCTGCCGGAAATATTGGCATCGGTTTATCTGTAATACAAATTGCTCTCGATGCATACAATGGCAAGGTTCAGGAAGCACAGGTTGGAGTTTATAAAACTTTTTTAAACACAATTGTATCAAAGGGATTTAATACCCGGGCAATGAACCTGGCTCTTATTGGAGTTTTTGCTATTGATTATTCATTAACCACTTTTGCAAATGAAGCCTGGGCCGGAAGAGAAGCTCTTTACGAAACAATTTGGGACAACTATCAACGAAGACAAAGAAAAAATAAAATAAACCTGAGATGGTGGAAAAAGGAGATAATTGTTGGCATGAAAAAGGCAAATGACCCTTCTAAATATGAGTCGGTTGTTGAAGGTATTATTGCAAAATACATCAACGATTTTTGGGATGACGAAACAGAAATTGCAATTATTCAATCTGAAGTTGGTCCTATTTTCTCAGCTGGTGGTGGGTTAAATAAAAAAATGAAAGAGAAACTCTCTACCGATTTTAGGTTGCAAATATTACAATACCTTCAGGCTTTACTACATCAACTACAAAAAAAATATATTTACCAGGCCCGCAAAGAGTTAAGCATGCAACGCATTGCTCTTGCCAACGATTTAAACCGCGAGCATCTGATTCAGTGCCAAGTAGATTTGAATAAAAATGAAAAACCGGATAAATACAATCAGTTAAAAGTTGTTTTTGAAGTAGCTGGAAATGAAATGAAAAAAATGTGGCAGGGATTATTAAATAAGGATGCAAAAATGGATTTTTACTGCACTGCTGCCGGATACATCGGAGGAGGTATGCCAACCGAAGCAACTTTATATATTCCGGATAAAATGGAAAATGAGAATTTTGAGAAAATTAAAGCAAAGGTAAGTTTGAAACAGGAAGGAAAAGTCACTCAAGTGCTTTTTAAAAAGGTATTAAAAAAAATTATTTATGCTGATTTGGAGATAAACTTTACAGGAACTTTTGAAAGTAAAAGTAGAATTGAAGGCTCTCATAAATATAAGCACGATGGCTATTGGGATATAAGTATTCCTTTTGAAAATGGATTAATCACCAATAATACAATTTCAGTGGCTGCAGGAGAAAATAAATTTGATTTAGTTTTTACTGATATCAAAAATCCGATAAACTTAACGGGTATCTCATATAAAGAAAAAAGAGAAGATAATTCTGAAATTTCACTATCTGGAAACGATATTCCATTTAAATATAAAAATGAGAATGGAGTTTTAATATTTACATACAAAGGAGATATCTCTAAATACATAACAAGATTAGCATATTATGATGAACTGGGAGATGCAAAAGAGACATTATTGAATTTTGATCGTCGTGGAGAAATAAAAATCTCAATTGAATTAAGTGAATAAACCGTTATCGGAAATTAAAAGAATAACATTATGCCATTCTGTTCGAATTGTGGAAACGAATTAAAACCCGGTGCAGCGTTTTGTGGTAACTGTGGTACACCGGTTAAACAAGCAGGTGCGGCAGTACCTCCGGTGCAGCAAGTAGTGGGTACAGTAACTTTCGATGTGGTAAATCGCGAGCGGCTAAACATGGTAAAAGTAGAACTCGAAAATGCAGCATTCAGGTACGAAGCAGGAGCAATGCACTATATGAAAGGCAACCTCGAACTGGAGTCGGACATTCCGGGTGTGGGCAAAATGTTTAAGTCGATGATTACCAAAGAAAAAATAGTAAAGCCGGTAATTAGCGGCACCGGAACGGTTTTTATGCAACCCTCGTTTGGCGAGTTTACTATTCTCAACCTGCAAAACGACGAGTGGATTCTCGACCAAAGCGCATATTACGCCTCCGAAATAAGCGTTGAAATCGGGGCATTTACCAACCGCGCCATCAGTGCCCTGTTTTCGGGCGAAAAGTGGTTTCAAACCGTAGTGGCCGGAACCGGAAAAGTGATAATTACATCGGCAGGTCCGCTTGAAGAGGTGGAACTGATAAACGGCAAATTAGTAGTTGACGGTGCTTTTGCAGTGGCCCGCACTTCGGGAATAGAACTGAAAGTTACCAAAGCAACCCGTGGTATTTTTTCAACTATGATTTCGGGCGAAGGGTTGGTAAACACGTTTACCGGAACCGGCAAAGTTTTGATTGCACCGGTCGATAACTATTTCAATACGTTAATTGGCTCCATCCATTCCATTAACTATCAAATTCAAAATCTCGGCAAATAAATTTAGCACTCATGATACAATCGAATAAATTGTCACTTTCGGCTCTCGCAAAATGGATCCTCGTTGCTTTAATAACCGGGTTTGTTTTCGGGTGGGTACGTTATTGGATAGGATACTATATTTTATTGCAAGGTATTGTTGCGGGGTTGCTAATTTCGTCGATAGTAAAAAAAGTTGCAGTTGAGCAACAACAATCGCTTGTTGATTTCAGGTTTAAAATGGCCATCGCACTGTTTTTCTTTTTTATGATTGGTCAGGCTGTTGGATTCGGAACAGCGCAACCCGTATTCGATCCACTCGGTTGGGTTGGCAGGGTTTGGAACGGAGATACTTCAGAATCTGTTTTTGGCATATTTTCAACCGGAGGTGTTGCGCATCAAACTTTTTCTGAAGGATTAAGTGGCGGTTTCTGGTTGTTTTTATCGCTGTTCGACCTTGCTTTTATGTTCTTTTTTATATTGATTTCGTTGCCAACAAAAATTGTAAAAAACTGATTATGATTAATTTTATTCGCATAGTAACATTTATTGTGGCAGTGGTTATTACCATCATCAGCATTTTTTATATCGACGCTGAAAAGGAATTGACACAAGCAAAACAAGCTTACAGAGTTGGCGACATGGACCAAACTTTACGATTGGCACGGCGAGCCAACAGGGCGTTTTCGGAAAACGACAAAAAGGTTGACGCATATTTTCTGCAGGCTAAAGCGGCAGCACAAATGGATTGGGACAAAACGGCAAAAACTTATTTAGACCGGCTTCGATCCATCGAACCCGAAAGTGCCGGAGCCCTTTTGTTGCGGGGTAAACTAAACCGCCAGCTGGGCAATTACAAACTGGCAGTGGCCGACATCGACAAAGGGTTAATTCGGGCTTCCGATAATATTACTACGGATGCCCGGGCCTACTATCATACACAGCGCGGGCTGGCACACCTTGCGCTAAAACAAACCTCCAAAGCTTACGATGATGCAATTATTGCCATAAATCTTTCGGGAAAATTACCTGAAGCACACGACTTAATGAGCAAGGTTTTCGAAAAGAAAGGCGATATTAAAAAAGCTCTCGACGAGTGTGAACTGGCTTACAAACTGGCAATCGAAAAAGACAAGCTTTCGTTTATGACTCCCGAAGGACAAAAACTGTCGGACAGGCTGGTCGAGTTGCGAGGTAAGTATCTAATAATAAAATAACTAAACCTCAAACGAATCCGCTTCACGGTAAGCCTTTATAAAGGCAATCTCACCCTCTTTTCCTGGCTTGCTTTTCCCGTGCTCGCAACACAATACACCGTTGTACCCTTTTTCGTAAATGTGTTTAAAAATATTTTTAAAATTGATTTCGCCGGTACCGGGTTCTTTTCTCCCCGGATTATCGCCAAGATGAAAAGCTCCGATTTCGCTCCACGCATGATCGATATTCGGAATAATATTTCCTTCGGTAATTTGCTGATGGTACATGTCGTCGACAATTTTACACGCCGGACTGTTTACTGCACGACAAATAGAATACGCTTGCGGCATTCCGGTTAAAAACAATCCCGGATGATTCCACCGATTCAATGGTTCGAGAACAATAACAACACCTGCTTTCTCGGCTATCTCGCTCAGTTCGCGCATACAATCAATTACGTTTGCTGTTTGGTAACCCCACTCCAACCGCTCGTCGTAGCGACCGGGAACCATTAAAATATTTTTTGCGCCTGTAGTTTTATACGTTTCAATTCCTTTCCTGAGTTTTTCTTTCAACATTTTACGAATATCGGCGGTATTTAAAACCATCGACTTTACCTTAAAATCGGCATAAGCTACAAACGGGCCAATATCTAACCCGAGCCGAGCCAACTCGCCGGCAATTTTTTCCTGCAACCCGAGTGGTTTATTCATCAGGCCGTTATCGAACATTGCTGTAAACCCCTGGTCGGCAATAAATTTCATATTGTCAATGGGGTCTTTCCCTGCATGTTCACGAAAAATTCCTAAACCCGGTGCATATTTTAACTTAAATTTTTCAGAATTCGAAACGGTTACTTCCGATTCAGCAGCACCTGCAAAGTTGGTTAACCCACTTAATGCCATTCCACTTACTGCTCCCACTTTTAAAAAATTTCTTCTTTTCATACAATTAAAATTATTCGTTTTCAGAGTGTTCGTATAGCTTCCCCCAATTACTCGGAGTAACTCGCTTCTATTATATATCAGAATTAATCTTCATCCTGAGAGAGACTATTTTGCATGCTCGTTTCATACTTCTAACAGAATAAATAACTTACTTAGATTTTCAATAAAAGTACGAAATTGTAGCAATAAACTCCATTTAAAAGAAATGAAAATGTTGAAACGTTCAACTCAGTTAAGTCTCAAATTGTTTCCTTACAAAAGAGTTATTAAATTTAACAACATTTAAAAATTAATACAATGCATAGAAAACTTCGAATGAGAATGGTAGGTGGCGGCACCGGCGCTTTTATAGGCGCAATTCACCGATTAGCTGCTTTTATGGATAACCAGATTGAATTGGTGTGTGGATGTTTTAGTGTCGACCCTGCAATTTCAAAAAAGTCGGGAAGATTGTATTTTTTGCCTGATGAGCGGATTTACGAAACCTATGAAGAGATGTTCGAAAAAGAGGCTCAACTTCCCGAAGGAGAACGGATGGATTTTGTTTCGATTGTTACCCCGAACTTTGTGCATTTTACCCCTGCAATGATGGCACTGGCGAATGGGTTTCATGTAGTTCTCGATAAACCAATAACTTTTACATTAAACGAAGCCCTAAAATTAAAAGAGAAAATTGATGAAACCGGATTAACGTTTGCATTAACACATACCTACTCGGGCTACCCGGCAGTTAAACATGCCAAACAGATGATTGCAAGCGGTGAATTGGGTGAAATTCGCAAAGTATTTGTTGAATATCCTCAGGGCTGGCTTTCAACAAAACTTGAAGACACCGGCAATCCACAAGCTGCATGGCGCACCGACCCGAAACGCTCGGGAAAAGCCGGCGCAATGGGCGACATTGGTACACACGCACACCATTTGGCAGAATATATTACCGGATTAAAAGTAACTGAGATTTGTGCCGATTTAAATATTTTCGTTCCCAACCGTTTATTAGACGACGATGGCGTTGCGCTTCTTCGGTTTAATAACGGGGCAAAGGGTGTTTTAATGGCAACACAAATTGCTGCCGGAGAAGAGAATGCTCTAAAAATAAGAGTGTACGGCGACAAAGGCGGATTGGAATGGGCACAAATGGAGCCCAACTCTTTAATTGCAAAATGGCCCAACAAACCTACGCAGATTTTGCGAACAGGAACAAGTTTAAACAGCAACATTGCCGCACATAATACCCGTACTCCGGGTGGCCACCCCGAAGGATACCTCGAAGCCTTTGCCAATATTTACCGCAACTTCGCGTTAACTGTTCGTGCCAAAATAAACAACGAAGAACCGACTCCCGAAATGCTCGATTTCCCGGGTGTTGATGATGGAATAAGAGGAATGCAGTTTATCGACACTGTTGTAAAAGCCGGTTACTCCAACGAAATAAAATGGGTAAAGTTTGGTGAATAAAAAGGGTTGAGTAACACCTGAATTTTACAGATATTTTAAAACCTTACTCTGCTTTTGGTTGAGAAGAAACAGTATCTTTTACATTATTAATATTTTTCACCAACAAATTTTGCTTCGATATCTCGATAGCGCGCAACAATGTTTTATCTATCTTTTTTATGATTGGAAAGAATCCCTCTTCGCCAATTATATTACGGGCAATATATGCTTTTAACTGCGTATTAATTATCTCTCCCGATATTTTCAACCCTTTTACATCTCTTGCTACGCCTTTAGTTTCGGCAAATTTTATAAAATCATTTAGCGCTCTTTTTTTATCGAGATACGAGTCGAACTCACCGGCAGTTTTTAATTTAGACAGCTCGTTGCGATGCTCGTCGGCATACGAATACGCAAAAGTATAAATCAGTCCTTTTCGGTAAATGGCAGTAAAATAGTCGGAGTTACCTGTGGTATCGATGGGAACAAAAAAGTCGGGCATAATTCCGCCACCACCATAAACAATGCGGCCTCCTTTTGTTTTATACTTTAACGAATCGACAAAGTGAATGCTGTCGGCAACCAACTGCTCCATATTTTCAAATCGCTCCTGAATGTGTTTAAAATACTCCTCGTTTCCTTTGTCGTATGAGCTTTGAATACATCGTCCGCTGGGCGTATAAAACCGGGCCACCGTTAAACGCAGTGCCGATCCGTCCATTAACGGAATCTGCTCTTGCACCAGTCCTTTCCCAAACGAGCGCCGGCCAATTACAATTCCCCGGTCGTTGTCTTGCATGGCTCCGGCAAAAATCTCGCTTGCCGATGCCGAGAACTCATCTATTAATACAAAAACTTTTATTCCTTTCCAGCTGTTTCGCCCCGAGGCGTTGTAAGTTTTCCGGGGTTGATGAATTCCTTGTGTGTACAAAATGGGCTCACCTTTATCTAAAAACTCATCTAACATTTGCAACACTGCAACCAACGAGCCACCTGTATTTTGGCGCAAATCAACAATCACCTTTTGTGCCCCCGATCTTTTTAAGAAGGCCATTTTATCCATAAACTCGCGATAGGTGGTATTTCCAAACCGACTTATTTTTACGAAGCCTGTTTCGTTATCAATCATATATCCCACGTCTACACTATAGAGTGGAATTTCGCCACGTGTAATTTCAAACTCCAATTCGCCGGGAGATCCTTTTCGAATAATTCCCACGGTAACTTTTGTATTTTTCTTCCCTTTTAACAAACTTAAAACGGTTGCATTGGTTACGTGTACTCCGGCAATAATCGAGTCGTTTACACGCACAATACGGTCGCCGGGCATTAATCCAATTTTACTTGAAGGGCCACCCGAAATTACTTCGATTACACGTACAGTATCTTCCATAATTGAGAATTGCACGCCAATTCCCGAGAATTTTCCACTCATCTCCTCTTCTACTTTAACCATACTTTTTGCAGGAATATAAGTGGTGTGCGGGTCTAAATTATCTAAAATCTCAGGAATTGTTTTTTCAACAATTGAAGTCATGTTTACCGTATCGACATAACCGCTTTGAATTAAATTTAAAACAGTAGAAATTTTATTTGTTGCCTGTGGCAATGCCCCATAGGAGTAGCTATTTCGATTTAAAAGATTCCCGATTAAAATTCCGGCAGCAACCGAAACAGCAACAATTAGGGGAATAATTACGACAGTTTTCTTATTCATAAAAATTAAATATCTACTTGTTCAACTTTAACTTCTGCTTTTTTCAGCAAGTTTATACCATCTTCCAAACGGTAGCTTTCGGTAAAAACAACTCGTTTAATTCCTGCCTGAATAATAAGTTTCGAACACTCTAAACAGGGCGACGATGTAACATAAAGTGTAGCACCGTTGCTACTGTTCCCCGATTTGGCAACTTTGGTAATTGCATTTGCTTCGGCGTGCAAAACGTAGGGTTTGGTTTTATTATTTTCGTCTTCACAAATATTTTCGAAACCCGATGGAGTTCCATTGTATCCATCTGAAATTATCATTTGGTCTTTTACTAAAAGTGCGCCAACCTGCCTGCGTTTGCAATACGAATTTTGTGCCCATGTGTCGGCCATTTGCAAATAGCGGCGGTCGAGTAGTTGTTGTTTATTCTTCTCCCACATAACTCAAAAATTTAATTAAACAGGTACTCTTTCTTTGAAATGATTACAAATGTAGTATTGAATTGTTCAATATGAATA